>NZ_JADYVS010000275.1:0-389 GCF_020194055.1 Bradyrhizobium sp. NBAIM03
CCCATGTAGTCGGCTGTGGCGCGGTCCATGCCGGCGGCGCCGCCCGCGACACCGCGGAAGATGTTGCCGCCGCCGATCACCACTGCCACCTGCACGCCCAACTTCACGATTTCAGCGATGTCGTTGACCATCCCTTCGATGGTGCTTCGGTTGATGCCGAAGGCATCGTCGCCCATCAGGGCTTCGCCGGAAAGTTTGAGTAGAACGCGCTTGTAGGCAGGCATGGAGATCCTCGTGACGATTCCTGGTACGGGAGACAGGAAAGGGGAAATGACGCTGCGGATATGACAACGACGTGCAAAGCGGGGACTTCGCACATCCCGCAACCTTCTTGCGCGGAAGCCGTCGGAAAAATCACCAACGATGCCCGCGCAAGCAGGCTGCACCTG
>NZ_JADYVS010000276.1:0-388 GCF_020194055.1 Bradyrhizobium sp. NBAIM03
AGTCATTGTTGCAGGCGAGCGGAATCCTGACGTCTTGGCAACCTATCGGGACGTGCGATGCCATTCATCCATCGCGACGATCCGTGCGGCACTGGTGGGCAACGACTGGCACGAAAATGTCTTCGCGTGACCCAATCGCTGGAACTTTACGACGTCTACCGGGCCAAGATACTGGACTGTGACCGCAAGCTCGAGGTCCTGATCGCGGCACTGAACAAAAAAGGCGCAAAGGCCACGCATCAAGACCAAACAGGTCAATGCGCCTACCTTCGATGTCAGGACTGCGCTGTAGGGCGTGCTCGGCGTCGATCTGATTGAGATCCACGGCTTGGGTCCATCACTGGCATTTGAACACAGCGCTCGGCGCATTCTATGCGTCGGCTAGCCT
>NZ_JADYVS010000277.1:0-388 GCF_020194055.1 Bradyrhizobium sp. NBAIM03
ATCAGCGACAGCGCCACGCTGAAATTGCCGCCCTGGCCGAGTCCCAACAAGACCGCCCACCACCACAGCGTCGACAGCGGCGCATACAGGCAGCCCATCAAGCCGGCCCAGCACATCAGCATCATCAAGATCACGGCGGGGCGTTGGTCGCGGCCGAGCCGCGCCACAAAGGGTCCACCCAGTGCGGTGATGAGCTGCACGAGAATCGACACCGCGACGACCACGCCGGACTGAACGGCTGACAGCCCGCGGTCTTGCAGGATCACGGGCAGCCAGCCGAACACGCAATACGCCAGCGACGATTGCAGCCCCATATAGAGCGTCACCTGCCAGGCGATCGGCTTGTTCCATAGAGAAACACGCTGCAGCCGGGTGGCCGCGCCCTTGC
>NZ_JADYVS010000278.1:0-388 GCF_020194055.1 Bradyrhizobium sp. NBAIM03
ACCCACAAGATGATGCTCGACCACTACCAGCAGACCAAGAACCTGCTGGTGAGCTACGACACCAAGCCGCTGGGCTTCTTCTGATGGTGTAGCAGGACGGCTGGCGCCGGGGAATCGCGCCTGTGCGCCAGCCGCTGACCTGCGAGGCAACGACCCCGCAGGCAAACAAGAAGAGGAGACATGGCCGTGTGCCAACCATTTGCCCTGCCGCAACGCGCGCAGGTGTCACCCCCATTGCCGCTGATTCCCTGCCGGGATTAGCCACCGCCACGCCTGTTCTCTGGGATACGTCATTGATACCCGAGACCCGCGAGCGAGAACTTCGGGGAGACACTTCGTGCATTCGCCTATCAGCCGTTCGGAGAAGAGCACCAGCCGTGTGCGCAAC
>NZ_JADYVS010000279.1:0-387 GCF_020194055.1 Bradyrhizobium sp. NBAIM03
GTACGTAATGCGTCGGATAACATCCGTAACGCCATGAATATGCTGATGGAAGTGGCGTTGCTGGTCGGTTCGATCTTTGCAGCAATCAAAATGGCGGGCTATACCGGATTCTCTATCGCGGTTGCCATTTACTTCCTCAACGAATCCCTGGGCCGTCCGGTACAGAAAATGGCGGCACCGGTCGTGGCAGTAATGATCACCGGCATCCTGCTGAATGTTCTTTACTGGCTTGGCCTGTTCGTTCCGGCTTAAGGAAGGCACCTATGAAGACGTTTCCTCTGCAAAGCCTGACGCTTATTGAGGCGCAGCAAAAGCAGTTTGCGCTGGTGGACACGATTTGCCGTCATTTTCCTGGCAGCGAGTTTCTTACCTGCGGTGATTTGGGCT
>NZ_JADYVS010000280.1:0-387 GCF_020194055.1 Bradyrhizobium sp. NBAIM03
ATCTCAAACGGCAGGCGCAGGCGTTCGAGCAATTCCCTCCGATATGGTGAGCTGGAGGCCAGAATGAGCGGCGGACGCGATGCAGAAGTCATAAGTGCTTGAAGATGCAGTGGATTTTGAGCAAAACCTTTTGACGCCAGAGGTTTCTGCCCGCTATAATCCCGGGTTTCGCGGATTGGCCGCGCAGTGTCGCAAACCGGGCGCCCAGGCGCAAGGTGTCAGGCGGCGCTGCGGGCGGTTGATCCGGTTTGCGCACCAACAGCAACGCGTTCGACAGGTTCGATTCGTGGATTTTCGTACATTCGATCTTTTCGCGTTCATTCGCGCGGGTGAGCCAGCAAGCGGTACGGTCTCTCTGACCGAGATGCCTCGCCTGCTGGCCGAGCA
>NZ_JADYVS010000281.1:0-387 GCF_020194055.1 Bradyrhizobium sp. NBAIM03
AGTCCGAACAGCGCTTTTCAGCAAGGAGAGGTTAGCAGGTTGCGCGGCGCGGCGCCACACGCGCAAGGGGGTAGAAACGGCCGCCCTGCCCCCGTGATGGAGGGGCAGGGACTGGCGCGTGAAAGAGATTGGCGTCAGGCGTACGCCGGCACACGCTCTGCCGGTGTACTCAAGCAAGCGCGTGCATAGTCCAGGGTGCCGTCCTTCACCTTCAGTGGCCTGCCCAGGTCGCGCTTCGGATCGACGAAGAGGTAGCTGACAGCATTGCCGCGCCGCGAAGGAACAATCTGCGAGAAGCCTTCCGCGATGCACAGGTCGACGTACTGCTTGCCGGTCATGACCTGCCCACCGCCGACGGAATAGCGTACCGACTCAGCAGTCTTCTTT
>NZ_JADYVS010000282.1:0-387 GCF_020194055.1 Bradyrhizobium sp. NBAIM03
GTGCTGCTCTCGGCACAGGCGACCGACGTTGGCGTGAACAAGGCGACGCGCAAGCTGTTTCCCGTGGCCAATACACCCGCCAAGCTGCTGGCGCTCGGCGAGGAAGGCATCACCGAATACATCAAGACCATCTGGCTATATCGGACCAAGTGCAAGCACATCCTGCAGACGTGCCGCATCCTGCTCGACCAATACGGCGGTGAAGTGCCGCGTGACCGCGCCGCGCTCGAAGAGCTGCCGGGCGTGGGCCGCAAGACCGCCAACGTGGTGATGAACACGGCCTTTGGTGAGCCGACGATCGCGGTCGACACGCACATTTTTCGCGTGGCCAATCGCACCGGGCTGGCGCCCGGCAAGAACGTGCTCGAAGTCGAGCTGAAGCCTGTC
>NZ_JADYVS010000283.1:0-386 GCF_020194055.1 Bradyrhizobium sp. NBAIM03
TCCGAGACGATGCCGCTGAGGTCGTTCAGGACACCGCGCGCCATGTACATCAGCGCCGTTCCGGCTTCCGTAGGTTCGATGCCCTTATTGCTGCGAATCAGGAGTTGCGATCCCAGAAGCGACTCCAGCTCGCTGAGCCGGCGACTCACGGCGGCCGCGGCAATGTGTTCGCGCTGCGAGGCAGCCGCAATGGTGCCTTCCTCAAGCACGCTGATAAACAGGCGAAGTGATTGCGGATCCAGTTTCATTGGCGTGCGTGATCCAGTGGCCCTGGCTGCTGAAGCACCATCGCAATCAGCGATGGTGAGCTCGCGAATGATTGATGTACCAACATTGGTTGGGCTTCTAACATTCATCCGCCCAGAGTTAGTCGCATGGCGCAAGTG
>NZ_JADYVS010000029.1:0-99140 GCF_020194055.1 Bradyrhizobium sp. NBAIM03
GGGCGAAGGGGTGGGTGGAAGAAGAGGTAGACGCGTAGGTTTATCGGCGACGTTCGTGGTTACCCCCTCACCCCACGCTCGCCGCCACCACGGCCATCACCGACAGCAGCAGCACGATCGTCACCAGTTGCAGCGAGGCGACGGGCTGGGTGCGCCAGGCCGTGATTTTGTCGGAGAGCGACAGATGGGCCTCGAAGAATTTCGGCTCGTAGACGGTCTTGAACAGGTGCGGGAAGCTCGGGCCGAGGGTCACGGCGATCAGGGCGTGGGTGAACGAGGCGAAGGCGACGAAGATGGCGACGCCGGGATCGCCGACAAGGTCGTGGTTGCCAACGAGCTTGAGCAGGAAGGCCGCAGTGGCGAAGGTCGGGAAGCTCTGCAGGGCCGCGGTCAGCGCGAGGCCTTCGAGCGCGTTATGCAGGCGGGACTTTCTCGTGGCGGCGATGGTGGCCATGGCACGTCTCCCTGATGACTTGGGGATGACGGTAGCGGCGTCTGGACAGGCGCGACGTGAGATGGATCACGCAGGCCGGCGATGCCGGCTGCGTCTCTCCCCTCCACGTTCACGCAAGCTTCGGCGCACGAGAGCGGGCCGCCTATGTTCCCGGCGCGCGGCTTTGCGGGTTCGTCCACGCGGGCTTGCACACCAAGCAGCCGAAGACGCCGCGAACCCCATGAACCGGGCATTGCGCTCGCACGTCAAAACCTCTGCAAACATTCCTGTGATCTTGCGGATTGCGCCGGCGTGAGACCACGCGCTAGGCTTGCAAAAGGCACAAGACCAAGGAGAGCGGGTGGGAATGACGGTGGAGCAGCTGAATCGCCAACGCGTCGTGCACCTGCTCGATGCCTTCGCGCGCGGCGACATCGAGACGGCGCTGGCCAGCTGCACCGACGACGTCTATTTCCTCACCCACGCCCCGATTGACGTGCTGCCACATCTGGTGCCGCGCCACGGCAAGCAGGAGCTGCGCGAGCTGTGGCAGACGGTCTGGTCGCGCTATTCGGAGGTTCGTTACAAGACGCCGCATATCGTCGCCGAGGGCGAGGCCGTCGCGACCTACATGCACGCTTTTTTCAAGAAGCGCAGCAACGACCGCATCGTGCAGTTCGACATGGCGGTGTTCTACACGTTTCGCGGCGGACTGGTGGCGGAGATGCGCGAGATCATCGATTCCTACGACCTGGTGCAGCAGGTGCTGGAACGGGAGATCGGGCCGCTGATTGCCGGGGCGGACTGAGCGCCGGGACCCGGACAATTACGGGGTTGTATTGTAAATCTCACAAAACCCGTTCAAGTGTGCATTGCGAAAACGTGAATTGCGTTTTGGCCGAAATCTGCTAATTTGTTCGTATACAAATGAGTTGAGCCCTGGCGCCTTGGTGCGCATGGGGTTGTTTGCCGTTTTTTTCCGTAAAGCCAGCTTCAGGACTGCCCCAAATGACAGAGCACAGCCTCTGGCGTTTCTCGCGTGCGTTGCACCGCGCGATCAACGACCGGGATTTTAGGGAAATCGAGGCCCTGATCGACGAGGACGTCGAGTGGGCGCTCTACGGCCCGATCGACATGTTTCCGTTCCTCGGCGCGCGCCAGGGCAAGGATGCCGTGCTCGACGTCATCCGCCAGCTCGCCGACAATTTCCAGGTCCGCCGCTTCGACCGCGAGAGCATCATGCTGGGCGTCGATTCCGCCGCCTCGATGGTGCGCTATTCGCTGACGGCCCTGGATTCCAACAAGCCGATCAGCCTGCGCGTGGCGCAGTTCGCCCAGTTCAAGGCCGGCAAGCTGATCAGCATGCGGGTGCTGATCGACACCTTCGACCTGGTCGAGCAGGCACTCGGCCGCGCCATTCATCTGCCGAAGATGACCAGCGTCGGCTAACGCATGATCCGGCTCCGAAGGGCCGCGTTAGCGCAAAGTGCGAAGCGGTTTTCCGAGAAGATCATGCGCAAACAACAACCTGAAGCGCGACGATGATCATCGCGCTTCAGGGGGGACGCCAACGGGCCCCGCTGTTCGGGACCGATGACGAGGCGATCGCGACGTCCTGGCCTCCAGCCCCGCCGGATGCCGTCGCATCACGAACCTGTCATCGGGCGCGCGCCTTTCGCGCGGCCCGTTGGTTCGCCTCCCCTTGCGAACCGCCACAATTCCGCAACGATAAACCGGCACTTTCAGCGCCGGAATGGCGCATGGTCATTGCGACCGCTATAGTGGGGCGGACAGCATGCGCTGGGGTTCGTGGGCAGGACGATGGAATTCTCGACAGGGTTTGGCTGGACCAGGCTGCCGTTGCTGGCGGCCGCATTCATCTTGGGCTCGGTGCTGACGTTACAGGCACAGATCATTCCGCCCTTCTCGTCACCCGCATCCGACGACGAGGCCGAGGCGGCCGAAGTCCCCGACGTCAATGGTCCCGACATCATGAAGGGCATCGACGTCGACAAGCTCGACTGGAGCCAGATCGGGGTCGATGCGGGGACCGGCATCGACCCGATGGCCGCCAAGAAGTGCGCGCAGGCCGCCGCAAGGGAAGGCCTCGACTGGTCGTCGAATCCCAATGCCAACGGCTCCTCGGCGGTGACCGTGAAGCAATCGGTGTCCTCGTTCTGGGATACCCGAGTCGGCGCCGACATGACGCTGGCGAGCGAGCCCAGGACGATGTCCGAGCTGCTGGCGCAGAAGGCCACCAACGGCGGCAACCTGCCGCAATCCTCGGGCAGCGCCTGGGCGACGGCAACCGCGCCGGGCGCGGGCGCGATCTGGGACAAGACCGCGGTGGAAGCCAGGGTCGATCCCGGCGCCGAGCACAGCAAGATCGGGGCATCGCTGACCAAATCGGTGCCGCTGTCAGGCGACACCTCGCTGACGCTGCAGAACGGCTACAGCGTCAACCAGCAGGGCACCAGTGCGGTCCCCGGCATCGGCGGCCACGTCACGCGCAATTACGAGACCGACCAGAGCGCCAAGGTCACCGTGACCGACACCGGCACCAGCATCGTTGCCGGCCAGACGCTGTCGACCACCGACGACAAATGGCTGCGCAAGCTCGGCGCCGAGCAGAAGCTGTTCGACAACGTCACCGTATCAGGCTCGGTCGGTGAAACCTCGCAAGGCACGCTGAACAAGAGCGTGACGGCGGGCTTCAAGAAGAGCTGGTGAGGCCGGCGCCTCTCCCCGCCTGCGGGGAGAAGGCCATCACCGCGGCAGCATTCACCCTTCCCTAACCATACGCCACGGCAAAACCCCCGAATGGTCCGGCCTTGCCGCATCTCGGCCCATTTGCGGTCAAAATCGGACGCCCTGATACGGCCTGCCTCACAGACGTCGTCGTGCGGGGGACACTCGCGCTGCGCTCAACGCGAACAGGGGAATAACGATGAACGCCATGCGTCCCGAAAAGATCGAAGCCACCGAGACCGAGACGGTCGACACTAACCTCGCCGCCGTGACCGAGGTCGAAGCCGGCATCCGCGACTTCGTCCGCAACGACATCGCCTATCTGCGCCGTCCGGCCGCGACCACCACCGATGCGCCGCCGCTCGATCCGAGCGCGGAAGCCACCGTCAATAACGTCAACTCGCTGATCCAGCGCGTCGCCGGCACTTCGCTCGCCGAGATCGAGAATTTGATCTCCGAGCTCGAGAGCCTGCGCGACCTGCTCCACGCCGAAGGCCAGCGCGTCCAGCGCGAGATCTCCGGCTACGCCCAGCTCAGCCAGGCCGCGATGAAATCGACCCGCATGATCGCCGACAACGTCGCGCAGTGGAAGCGCGCCGCCGACGGCCTGCGCAACAGCTGATCGCCGGTACGAACGCATCATTGGCCGCCGCGTTCCGGAAGGGAGCGCGGCGGTTTTGATTTGTTGGTGGGTCACGCAGCCGTTTCTCCAACACAGGTGTCATCACCCGCCTGTGCGCAATTGCGCACAGGGGCGGGTGATCCAGTATTCCACCAGCGCCGGTGATTGAATCGATAGGCCGCGGCGTACTGGATGCCCCGGACAAGCCGGGGCATGACAGCGGAGAATGTGGCGCGGCCAACGGCCACCATTGAACCCTCCGGCCCACCCCGGCGACCAACGCCAAGCGCCCGTGCTACGGCCGGGCTCAGGGGACATTTCAGATGGAAAGCATTCGGCCCGACACCACGGACCCGATCCCGTTGCGGCCCGCGCCGAATCAATTCGGCACGATCATGCTGCGCTTTGTCGGGCTGGTGGCGGTTGCGATCGCCATCCTGGCGTTCGTCTATAGCCGCTGAGCTGCGGCCGGATGCCGGCCGCGATCGTTAACGAATTCTTACCGGGCCGCTTCCGCCGTCGAGGCTTCCAGCGTGTAGGCGCCATCGGCGTAGCCCTTCGCCACCATGCCCGCGACCAGCATCACGGCCAGCGTCGCGGTCGCGAAGATGAATCCAACAAATTTGAGTGCGCCGCGATCAGCCATGGTCCTCGTCCCCTGTCGTCTGCCTATTCGTTTCAAATAGACAGCGACAGGTTCATAATTAGTTAGCAACTGACTGGTTCCGCGAAACTGCTTCGCCGTAACCATGTTGCGCAGGCTTATGGCAGCCACCCGGAATCGCGTCCATAGCGCGCGGGCAACACTCGCGCACTCATTTGCCCGTTCATCTTGGAACAGATCTAACCGCCCTTGCGCAGCGGCACGAAGGCGGAGGCGGTGATGGAATAGACCTCCTCGCCGCGCTGGTTGGTGCCGGTGGTGCGGGCCGTCAAAATGCCCCAGCCGGGACGGGAGGCGGAGGCGCGCTTGTCGATGACTTCATTGACGTAAGCGACGGTGTCGCCGGCGAGCACCGGCCTGATCCAGCGCAGGTCGCGAAAGCCCGGCGACGGGCCCCACACCGCGACCTCCTCGCCGCGCGAGGCGGCCTCGCGTGCCAGGCGCTGGCCGTCGGCGACAAGCAGGCTCATGCAGGCCGAGCCGACATGCCAGCCCGAGGCCGCGAGCCCGCCGAACAGCGAGTTCTTGCCCTCCTCCTCGTCGAGGTGAAAGCGTTGCGGATCGAACTTGGCGGCGAAGGTCTTGATCTTTTCCGCCGTGAACGTATAGGCGCCGATCTCGCGGCGCTGACCGATCGCGATGTCTTCGAAGAACCGCATCAGGCCGCTCCCTCGCGCCGCTTGATCAGGATCGGCGAGGTCATCTCGGCGAGCGCCTGCCCCGCCGCATTGCGCGCGGTGCATTTGAACTTGACAATGCCGAGCTCAGGTCGGCTCTTCGAGGCCCGCGCCTCCAGGACATCGACGTCGAGCGTGAGATCGTCGCCGGGCCGCAGTGGCGACAGCCAGCGCACCTCGTCGACGCCGGGAGATCCCAGTGACGCGGCGCGCGTGATGAAGCCGTCGGCCATCATCCGCATCATCAGCGAGCACAGGTGCCAGCCCGAACCGGACAGGCCGCGCAGCATGCTCTCAGCTGCTGCCGCCTCGTCGAGGTGCATCGGCTGCGGATCGAACTCGGCGGCAAAGGCCAATATCTCGTCGCGGGTGACGTGGCGCGGGCCGAACGTTCCGAACCGGCCAGGCGGGAAATCTTCGAAGGTCAGGGTCATCTCGGAAAGCTTTGCGGGAATGACAGATTGTGGCCGCACTTTGCGGCAATCTCAACCCGCCGGCCCGCATGGCTCGTGCTACATACTTGAGATCGGCGTTGATTTGAGTCGGATCGATCGACGGCCGAAGCCCGATTTGAAGTCCCGATTTGCCTTGCGATTTGCCTTGGGGAGAGCAATGTTCTCATTCAGCGACCTGTTCCAGTGGGACCGCTTCATCACGCCGACGATCATCAAGACCTTCTACTGGCTGGTGATCGCGCTGATCTGCCTGTTCGGGCTCTCCGGCATCTTCTCAGGGTTGGCCGCGATGGCGATCAGCCCATTCGGCGGCTTCCTGGTGCTGCTGTCGTCGATCGCCAGCGTCGTGGTCGGCATCGTGTTCTCGCGCATCGTCGCGGAGCTGATCCTGATCGTCTTCCGCATCAACGAGCATCTCGGCGCGATCCGGGACCAGGGATCAGGGATGCGGTGATTCCCGTCATTCCGGGGCGCCTCGAAGAGGCGAGCCCGGAATCCATTGAGCCACAGAACAAGCGTATAGATGGATTCCGGGCTCGCGCTTCGCGCGCCCCGGAATGACCAGCTCCTACGTATTAAACCTGAAATGCATCACGTCGCCGTCGGCGACGACGTAATCCTTGCCTTCGAGGCGGAGCTTGCCGGCATCGCGGGCACCGGCTTCGCCGCCGAGCGCGACGTAATCGTCATACGCGATGGTCTCGGCGCGGATAAAACCCTTCTCGAAATCGGTGTGGATCACGCCGGCCGCCGCCGGCGCCTTGGTGCCGCGATAGATGGTCCAGGCGCGCGCTTCCTTCGGGCCCACGGTGAAGTAGGTGATGAGGTCGAGCAGGGTGTAGCCGGCGCGGATCAGGCGATCGAGGCCGGCTTCTTCGAGGCCCAAGGTCTCCAGGAAGTCCGCGCGCTCGTCACGCGAGATGGTCGCGATCTCGGATTCGATCTTGGCGGAGATGACGACGGCAACCGCGCCCTCCTTCGCCGCCTGCTCCTCGACCGCCTTGGAGAAGGCGTTGCCTGTCGCGGCCGAGCCTTCCTCGACGTTGCAGACATAGAGCACGGGCTTGGACGACAGCAGGCCGAGCATCGAGAAGGCCCGCTCCTCCTCCGCCTTGCGCTCGACGAGGCGCGCGGGCTTGCCTTCGCGCAAGAGCACCAGGGTGCGGTTGACGAGATCGAGCTGCTCCTTGGCGTCCTTGTCGTTGCCCTTGGCCTTCTTGGTGAGATTGTCGACGCGCTTCTCGAGGCTGTCGAGATCGGCGAGCATCAGCTCGGTCTCGATGGTCTCGATGTCCGCGAGCGGGGCGATCTTGCCTTCGACATGGGTGATGTCGGAGTCTTCAAAGCAGCGCACGACATGCGCGATGGCGTCGACCTCGCGGATATTGGCCAGGAACTGGTTGCCGAGGCCTTCACCCTTGGAGGCGCCGCGCACGAGGCCTGCGATGTCGACGAAGGTCAGCCGGGTCGGGATGATCTGGCCCGACTTGGCGATGGCCGCGAGCTTGTCGAGCCTGGGATCGGGCACGGCGACCTCGCCGACATTCGGCTCGATGGTGCAGAAAGGATAGTTCGCGGCCTGCGCCGCGGCCGTCTCGGTCAGCGCATTGAACAAGGTCGACTTGCCGACATTGGGCAATCCGACGATCCCGCATTTGAATCCCATGGTGGTCCTGGCCTCCGCGCTTCGCGCGCAAATGTCTTTCGAACTCGTCATGCGCGGGCTTGATCCGCGCATCCATCGTCTTCGAAGGATGGATCGCCGGATCAAGTCCGGCGATGACAGGTGTTATTCCTTGCCGTTCTCGTCCTTGGTCAAAAACCCCTTCGCCTGCATGGCCAGATGCACCCTGTTGGCGAAGGTCGCGTCCGTGCCCTTGGCAAGCAGCGCGGCATGCTCGGCCACCGCATCGCAGAGCGTCGCCACCCATTCGTTGTCGGCCTTGGCGAAGTCCGACAGCACATGGCCGTGCACCAGCTCCTTGACGCCGGGATGACCGATGCCGAGCCGCACCCGGCGATAATCGTTGCCGATATGCGCCGAGATCGAACGCAGGCCGTTATGGCCGGCAATGCCGCCGCCGATCTTCACCCGCACCTTGCCTGGCGGCAGCTCGAGCTCGTCGTGGAACACGGTGGTGTCGCCCGCGGCGATCTTGAAGAAGCTCGCCGCTTCCTGAACGCTGCGTCCGGACTCGTTCATGTAGGTCGTGGGCTTGAGCAGGATCACGCGCTCGGGTCCGAGCGCACCTTCCGAGGTCTCGCCCTGAAAGCGGCGGCGCCACGGCGCAAAACCATGACGCCGCGCGATCTCGTCGACGGCCATGAAGCCGATATTGTGCCGGTTACGTGCGTATTTCGCGCCGGGATTGCCGAGCCCAACAAAGAGTCGCATGACGCGGCGCGCCCCCCGCTCGGCGCGCGGTCAAGGACCGCGCGCCAGCTTCGAGAGATTACTTCTTCTTGTCGCCGCCGGCGGGAGCCTTGGCAGCAGCGGCAGGAGCAGCAGCCGGAGCCGCAGCACCAGCGGCCGGAGCAGCCGCAGCGCCCGGGGCCGCACCAGCAGCGGCAGCCGCAGCAGCGGCCTTCTGCTCTTCGGCGTAACCGGACGGCGGCACGATGGTGACGAGGGTCGCGTCCTCGCGGGTCAGCGCCTTGACGCCGGCCGGTAGCTTGACGTCGGCCAGATGCAGGGAGTGACCGATCTCGAGCGAGCTGACATCGGCCTCGATGTATTGCGGGATGCTCTCGACGCCGCATTCGAGCTCGATCGCGTGGGCGACGATGTTGACGGTGCCGCCGCGCTTCACGCCCGGGGAGGTTTCGGCCTTCACCACGTGCAGGGGAACGCTGATGCGGATGGTGGCGCCTTCGCCCAGCCGCATGAAGTCGACATGGATCGGGAAGTCCTTGACCGGATCGAGGTGATAGTCGCGCGGAATGACGCGGTGCTTCTTGCCCTCGAGGTCGATGTCGACCAGCGTGGTCAGGAACCGGCCGGCAAGGATGCGCTGGCGCAGTTCACGATCCTCGATCGAGATCGTCAGCGGGGGCTGGTTGTTGCCGTAGATCACTCCGGGCACTCGCCCGGCGCGACGCTCAGCCCGGGCGGCCCCCTTGCCGCTCTTCGGACGTGCGGTCGCCTTCAATTCCTTGACGGTCGTCGCCATGTCGTTAAGTCCTTGTTTTTGCAAAAGTTAATGGGCCGCAAGGCGGCCCATGGCATGGTCCACAGCAAGCCTCCAGGGGTGCGGGGGCCGCGGACGTGGCGGGCTTTTACCCGGAAGCTGCGGAAATGACAAGGAGAATGGGCTGGCAGCCCGCGGTTCGCACCCTCCCCTGGAGGGCCAGGTGCTTACCCTCCCCTGGAGGGGGAGGAGTCAGAGACCGCGCTTAAGACGTCGGAGTCCCCCCCAGCCTCGCCTCCAGCGCCGCGATCCGCACCTTCAGCGCCTCGTTCTCCTCGCGTGCCAGGCGTGCCATGTCCTTGACCGCCTCGAACTCCTCGCGCTTGACGAGGTCCATGTCGCGCAGGAATTTTTCGGCCTGGCTGCGCATCACGGAATCGAACTCGCGCTTGACGCCCTGGGCAGCACCGGCGGCGTCGTTCATCAGGCGGCCGATCTCGTCGAAAAACCGGTTATTGGTCTGGGTCATTGTGGGCCTCCGATAAACTTTGCGCGAACACGCAGAATGACAATGGCAATCCGACGGGGCCGGTTCAAGGGCGAAGCGGCGGTATCCTTGTCATGCATCGGTTTCCTTGCAATCGTATTCAACGTCCCCGCATAAGAGGAATCACGGGGCGTCTGCCGGCGCCGACCGCCGCGATCCCGCTTGGACATAGAAGGCGCGATGCCGTTTCTGCTCATCGACTTCCCCGCCTTCAACCCGATCGCGCTCGAGATCGGTCCGTTCGCGATCAAATGGTATGCCTTGGCCTATATCTGCGGCATCGTGTTCGGCTGGCTTTATGCCCGCGCGCTGCTGAAGAGCGAACGCCTGTGGGGCGGACCCGCGCCGATCTCGCTGCTTCAGATCGATGACTTCATCCTGTGGGTCACGCTCGGCATCATCATCGGCGGCCGCGCCGGCTACGTGCTGTTCTACAACCTGCCCTTCTTCATCGACCATCCCGCCGCGATCTTCAAATTGTGGGAGGGCGGGATGTCGTTCCACGGCGGCTTCCTCGGCTGCGTCGTCGCGGTGATGTGGTTCGCCTGGCGCAATGGCATCTCGATCCTGTCGCTCGGCGACATCACCACCGCGGTCGCCCCGGTCGGGCTGTTGCTCGGACGCATCGCCAATTTCATCAACGGCGAATTGTGGGGCCGCGCCACCGACCCGACCCTGCCCTGGGCGATCATCTTCCCCAACGATCCGACGCAACTGCCGCGGCATCCGAGCCAGCTCTACCAAGCCGGCATGGAGGGCATCCTGCTGTTCACGGTGCTCGCGATCATGATCCGGTTCGGTGCCTTGAAGCGCCCCGGCATGATCCTCGGCGCCTTCATCCTGGTCTATGGTCTGGCCCGCATCGCCGGCGAGCATTTCCGCGAGCCGGACGCGCAGCTCGGTTTCCTCTGGGGCGGATTAACCATGGGCATGCTGCTGTCGATCCCGATGCTTATCGTCGGCCTCATTCTTATTGTATTGGCAGTGAGGCGCGGTGCGCCGACGCCCTTCCAGGCCATTCGTTAATTCATTTCGAGAAGATCGCCGTGACCGACCAGCCGCTGCTCAACGAGATCAAGGCGCTGATCAAATCTTCCGGGCCCATGCCGGTCTGGCGGTACATGGAACTGTGCCTGATGCATCCGCGCTACGGCTATTACGTCTCGCGCGATCCGCTCGGGCGCGAGGGCGACTTCACCACGGCGCCCGAAGTCAGCCAGATGTTCGGCGAGCTGTTGGGGTTGTGGACCGCCTCGGTCTGGAAGCAGATGGGCTCGCCGCAGTTCCTTCGGCTGATCGAGCTCGGCCCCGGCCGCGGCACCATGATGGCGGATGCGCTGCGCGCGCTCCGCGTGCTGCCCCCGCTCTACCAGGCGCTCCACATCCACATGGTCGAGGTCAATCCCGTGTTGCGGGACCGGCAGAGCGCGACGCTCGCCAACGTGCGCAACATCGCCTGGCACGACAGCATCGACGAGGTGCCGGAGGGCCCCAGCATCATCCTCGCCAACGAATATTTCGACGTGCTGCCGATCCACCAGATGGTCCGGCTCGAGAACGGCTGGCACGAGCGCGTGATCGAGATCGATCCCAACGGCAAGCTTCAGTTCGGCGCGGCGCCGGAGCCGACGCCTCGCTTCGACGTGCTCCTGCCGCCCGTGGTGCGCGCCGCCCCCATCGGCGCCGTGTTCGAGTGGCGCCCCGACGGCGAGATCATGAAGCTTGCCACGCGCGTGCGCGACCAGGACGGCGCGGCGCTGATCATCGATTACGGCCACCTCCGCAGCGACGCCGGCGACACGTTCCAGGCGATTGCGCGCCACAGCTTCGCCGATCCCTTGAAGGCGCCGGGCCAGGCCGACGTCACCGCCCATGTCGATTTCCAGGCGCTGGCGCGCGCGGCCGAGGATGTCGGCGCGCGCGTGCATGGGCCGGTGACGCAAGGCGACTTCCTCAAGCGGATCGGCATCGACACCCGCGCCGCCGCCCTGATGCAGAAAGCTGCGCCCGACGTTGCCACCGACATTTCGGTGGCGCTCAGACGCCTGACCGATACCGGGCGTGGCGGCATGGGCTCGATGTTCAAGGTGCTCGGCATCTCCGAGCCGCGGCTAGCAAGCCTAGCCGGCCTCAGCGATCTCGAACAGGCAGGAGAGGCCTCATGACGATAGCTTCGTCGCTGCTGTCGGCCGTGCCCGGCCTGCGCCATGCCTTCTTCACCCGCGAAGGCGGCGTCTCCGGCGGCATCTATTCCGCGCTGAACGGCGGGCTCGGCTCCAACGACGACCAGACCCTGGTCGCCGAGAACCGGCGCCGCATGGCCGAGCATGTCGGCGTTGCGCCCGAGCGCTTCCTCAGCCTGCACCAGATCCATTCGCCCGACGTGCTGGTTGCCGAGGCACCGTGGCCGAGCGGGCCACGACCCAAGGGCGATGCGCTGGTGACGAAGACGCCGGGCATCGCGCTCGGCGTCTCCACCGCCGATTGCGGGCCGGTGCTGTTCGTCGATCCGAAGGCGCGCGTGATCGGCGGCGCGCATGCGGGGTGGAAGGGCGCACTGACGGGCGTGCTGGAATCCACCATCGCGGCGATGGAGCAGCTCGGCGCCACGCGCGGCGGCATCATCGCCGCGATCGGCCCCTTGATCCGCCAGGACAGCTACGAGGTCGGCAACGAGTTCGTCGCGCGCTTCATCGAACAGGATGCCGAGAACACTGTGTTCTTCATCCCCTCGGTGCGCGAGGGCCACGCGATGTTCGATCTCGCCGGCTTCATCCGCAAGCGGCTCGAGGCCGCAGGCATCCTGATGATCGACGATCTCGGCCTCGATACCTACGCCGACGAGCGCTTCTTCAGCTATCGGCGTTCGGTCCATCGCAAGGAGCCGGATTACGGCCGTCACGTTCACGCGATTGCGCTGGATGGGTGAACACAGGGGCAACCCCGTGTCATTCCGGGGCTCGCGAAGCGAGAACCCGGAATCCATCGTGCGGCAATTCACGCGGCGAAATGGATTCCGGGTTCGATGCTTGCGCATCGCCCCCGGAATGACAGTGGGGATGTGTCGCGCCTGCCCTAGACCTTAATCGATTTTAACGATATCGCTGCCCTCCATAATGAGGGACGCGTCATTCATCTTCCGCCGCGCGGGTTCGCGCGTGCTGGCGGTCATGCTGCTGGTGGCGGCGGCCGCGCTGGGCGGCTGCGCCGGCGGCGGCGGCAGTGCCGCCAATTCCTATGCGATGGCGCCGAGCGCCGGCAGCGGGGCCACTATCGCCTTCGAATCGATCGACGGGCCACCTCCGCAAGTGTTCGACCGCATGGTCGGCGTGCTCGACAGCGAATCCAAGCTGCGCAGCCTGTCCGTGGTCTCCCGCGAAGGTACGGCTGCCTATCGCGTGCGCAGCTACCTCTCCGCCCAGGTGGTGCGCGGCAAGACCGTGATCGCCTGGGTCTGGGACGTCTACGACGCCAACCAGCAGCGCGCGCTGCGTCTCTCCGGCGAGGAACCGACCTCGGCCAAGGGCGGGCGCGACGCGTGGTCGGCTGCCGACGACCTCGTGCTGCGGAAGATCGCCCAGGCCGGATTCAGCGGACTTTCCAACATGATCAACGGAACGCCGGATGCACCCGGCGCGGCTCCGGCATTGCGGGGACCGGCGGTGGCCAGCGTCGTCAAGGACGCTCCCGCGCAGGACATGCCGGCATCAGCGCTCGGCTATGCCGAGCAATAACCCCCGCTAAACCACGGCCTCAACTTGCGGCCAAGCCGTTGGCCCGACTCAGGATTTTCGAAGGGAAAACGTAGCATCCCGGGTTGCCATCGCGGCCTTCCGCCTGATATTTCCTCGCCCGTCGTAACCGTGCTGCCAGCGGGTATTTTCTGATGTTGAAGGTCGTATCCAGCAAAGCGCGGGAGGAAGCGTCCATGTCGGCCAAAAACGGCTCCATCAAGCTCGTCGCCGGCAACTCCAATCCGGCCCTCGCCCAGGCGATCGCGCAAGGGCTCGACCTGCCGCTGACCAAGGCGGTGGTGCGGCGCTTCGCCGACATGGAGATCTTCGTCGAGATCCAGGAGAACGTCCGCGGCTCGGATGCCTTCGTCATCCAGTCGACCTCGTTCCCCGCCAACGACCATCTGATGGAATTGCTCATCATCACCGACGCGCTGCGCCGCTCCTCGGCGCGCCGCATCACCGCAGTGCTGCCCTATTTCGGCTACGCCAGGCAGGACCGTAAATCAGGCTCGCGCACGCCGATCTCGGCCAAGCTCGTCGCCAACATGATCACGCAGGCCGGCGTCGACCGCGTCATGACGCTCGACCTGCATGCCGGCCAGATCCAGGGCTTCTTCGACATCCCGACCGACAACCTCTTCGCCGCGCCGCTGATGGTGCGCGACATCAAGGACAAGTTCGACCTGACCAAGACGATGGTGGTCTCGCCCGACGTCGGCGGCGTCGCCCGCGCGCGCGGTCTCGCCAAGCGCATCAACACCCCGCTCGCGATCGTCGACAAGCGCCGCGAGCGGCCGGGCGAGTCCGAGGTCATGAACGTGATCGGCGACGTCTCCGGCCACACCTGCATCCTCGTCGACGACATCGTCGATTCCGGCGGCACGCTGGTGAACGCGGCCGATGCGCTGCTCGCCAAGGGCGCCAAGGACGTCTACGCCTACATCACCCACGGCGTGCTCTCCGGCGGCGCGGCGGCGCGCATCGCCGGCTCCAGGCTGAAGGAGCTGGTGATCACCGATTCGATCCTGCCGACCGACGCGGTGACCAAGGCGCCGAACATCCGCACCCTGCCGATCGCCAGCCTGATCTCGGATGCGATCGCGCGCACGGCGGCGGAAGAATCGGTGTCGAGCCTGTTCGACTGATTTGATCTAGCACCGTCATTCCGGGGCGGCGCGTCACCGCCGAACCCGGAATCCATCTTGCAGCAATCCGTGTCGATCAATGGATTCCGGGCTCGCGCTGCGCGCGCCCCGGAATGACCATTGCCTACCCCACGATCCCCGCCGCGACCTGGCCGCGCAAACGCTCCAAGCCGTGCAACGTCTCCGCACAGGCGGTCGCGACCTCGACGCCCTTGATCGCAAAGTGCTTGCGGAAGAAATCGTAGTGCACCTCGGTCTCGTGGAATTGCTGCGGCGTCAGCACGGCCGAGAACACCGGCACCTCCGTCCGCAGCTGCACGTCCATCAGCGCCTTGATCACGGTGTCGGCGACGAATTCGTGGCGGTAGATGCCGCCGTCGACGACGAGACCGGCCGCGACGATCGCGGTGTAGCGCCGCGTCTTGGCGAGGACCTGCGCGTGCAGCGGAATCTCGAACGAGCCCGGCACCTCGAACACGTCGACATGGGTGAGGTGGCGGGCTTCCGCCTCCTTCATGAAGGCGATGCGGGCTTCCGCGACCACGTCGCGGTGCCAGCAGGCCTGCACGAAGGCCACCCGCTGCGGCTTGGCGAAGCGCGGATGCGCAGGGGCCGGATCCACGGGAACCGGCGGCGGCGTTTGGGACGTTTCGGTTTGGGGGTCTTGCAGCATCTGATTCATGGCTTTCCTCGGTTTAAGGACCAGAATCAGGGCACACGGAACGACAAACAGCCGCATCGTCTCGATGCGTCTGCCAGCGACCGTTCTCTTTCATCCGGACTTTAACCGTCGGCTTCGGAGTTGCACCGAATCTGCTGACCCTTCCGTTCGGGATAAACCCTTGCGGAAGGCGCTCGCGGGCTTGGGCCTGTCGGCCCTTACCGCCGGTGGGGACTTTCACCCCGCCCTGAGAACATCGGCCGTCCGGGATGAACGGCCTATCAGGAAATATGCCGCCGCCGGGCAGTCGCGGCAAGCGTGTTCCGCATGGGCCAAGCGCATGGTGCCATGCCGCGGCGGCGGTTCGGCCCTCGCCCCACGGAATTTGCGGCGAGCTTTTTTGCCGAATCCGATTCCGGTTTGTTCTCGTCCGTTAAGAATTGTGGCGGAGATGAGCTGTGGACGAACGAGTCCTGGCTTGTGGACGGACTCGCGACCCCGTTGCGCAGATTCCGCAAATCACATCACTTGATCCGCGACAGGCCCGCGCTGATCCGAGGGATCGCAACAGCGACTCCGAGGGGATTGCAAAGG
Organism: Bradyrhizobium sp. NBAIM03; assembly: GCF_020194055.1. Classification (NCBI taxonomy): domain Bacteria; kingdom Pseudomonadati; phylum Pseudomonadota; class Alphaproteobacteria; order Hyphomicrobiales; family Nitrobacteraceae; genus Bradyrhizobium; species Bradyrhizobium sp. NBAIM03. The sequence goes on from NZ_JADYVS010000029.1 coordinate 15,412, forward strand.
CTGATCCGAGGGACGCCGCAGCGACGTTTAGGGAGTGCGCGCCGGGCCCAACCGCGTGCGTATCAAAGACAACAAGAAGGCAAGAGGTCGAGACGGCATGTCCCTGCTCGAAGGCACTATCGATTCCAGAAACCATCCGCTCGCGGTGGTCGAGGACATCGCCGCCAGCAACAACTGGCCGTTCGAACGCTCCGGCGAGGACGAGCTCACGATTGTCTCCAAGGGACAATGGACCGACTACCAGCTCTCCTTTACCTGGATGGGAGAGATCGAGGCGCTGCATCTGGCCTGCGCCTTCGACATGAAGATTCCGCCCGCGCGCCGCGGCGAGGTGCAGCGGCTCGTCGCCGCCGTGAACGAGCAGCTGTGGGTCGGCCATTTCGACCTGTGGACCACCACCGGCATGGTGATGCACCGCCAGGCCCTGGTGCTGCCGGGCGGCCTCACCGCCTCGCCGGCGCAATGCGAGGTCATGCTTGCCGGCGCCATTCATGCCTGCGAGCGCTACTTCCCGGCGTTCCAGTTCGTGGTGTGGGCCGGCAAGAGCACGGCGGAGGCGATGGACGCGGCAATGTTCGATACGGTCGGAGAAGCGTAGGGCCTCCCAAGGCGCGAGGGCGGCAGCTCCCTCCCCACGTCATCCCGGACAAGCGCGCCCAAAGCGCGCGCAGATCCGGGATCCAGACCGCGTGATTTCGCTTGTGGCACAACGCTTGTTGCTCTGCCCTCCGTCCATTAGAACGGCCTGTGGTTATGGGTCCCCGCCTTCGCGGGGACGACACCGAGTATTTGGCGACACCGATGGCGAACAGCACCCTCCAAAACGTCACCGGCACAATCCTGCTTGCCGGCGCCGGCAAGATGGGAGGCGCGATGCTGACCGGATGGCTTTCGGGCGGACTCGATCCGCGCCGCGTCGCGGTGATCGAGCCGCACATTGCGCCCGAGATCTCCGCGCTGGCCGCCAAGGGCGTCGTGCTCAATCCTGATGTGAGCGCCGCCGGCGCCGTCGAGACGCTGGTCGTGGCGGTGAAGCCGCAGATGTTCCGCGAGGCCGGCGCCAAGCTGAAGCCGTTCGTCTCGGAGAAGACGTCGGTGGTCTCGATCATGGCAGGCACCACGATCGCCTCGCTCCAGGAGGTCTGTGGCGGCGCCGTGGTGCGCGCGATGCCGAACACGCCGGCAGCGATCGGCCGCGGCATCACCGTCGCTGTTGCCGCGAACAACGTCAGCGCCGCGCAGCGCGCGGTGGCGGATGCGCTGCTGCGCGCCACCGGCTCGGTCGAATGGGTCGAGGATGAAGGATTGATGGACGCGGTCACCGCCGTGTCCGGCTCGGGCCCGGCCTATGTGTTCCTGCTCGCTGAGGAGCTCGCCCGCGCCGGCGTCGAAGCGGGATTGCCGGAGGCGCTGGCGACCAAGCTCGCCCGCGAGACCGTCGCCGGCTCCGGCGAGCTGCTGCACCAGTCGGAGCTGCCGTCCAGCGCCCTGCGCCAGAACGTCACCTCGCCCGGCGGCACCACGGCCGCCGCGCTCAGTGTGCTGATGGGCGAGCCGGGCCTGCGCGAACTCATGATCCGCGCCATCGCCGCGGCCACGCAGCGGTCGAAGGAATTGGCGAAGTAGACGGATCAGAGCGCTTCGGCGGCCGAATGCGCGGCGATCCCGGTCGTTGCCGATAGGGAGAGCAATCGTGAACCTCTACGCGAAACTTCTCGAACGACAGGCCGAGCGGCGCCCCATCAAAATCGGACTGATCGGGGCGGGCAAGTTCGGCGCAATGTATCTCCATCAAGTCCTGCGTACGCCGGGCGTCCATCTCGTTGGAATTGCTGACCTGTCCCCATCGCGTGCCCGCGAAAACCTGTACCGGGTGGGGTGGCGCCCGGAGCAGTTCGCCGCGACCTCACTCGGGGATGCTCTCAAGTACGGCACGACCTTCCTGACCGACGACTGGGAAGCGCTTGTGAAGTGCGAAGGCATCGAGGTGATCGCAGAGTGCACCGGCAATCCTGTCGCGGCGGTCGAGCACTGCCTCGGCGCCTTTTCTGCAGGCAAGGCCGTCATCAACGTGACCGTCGAAGCCGACGCCTTCTGCGGACCGATCCTCGCGCAGAGAGCCAGGCAGGCCGGCGTGATCTACAGCCTGGCCTATGGCGATCAGCCGGCTCTCGCTTGCGACCTCGTAGATTGGGCGAGGGCCTGCGGTTTTCCCGTCGTGGCAGCGGGCCGTGGCCACAAATGGCTGCCGCATTACCGGGAATCGACGCCCGAAACGGTCTGGGATCACTGGGGATTGTCTGCAGAGCAAGCTGCGCGCGGGGGCATGAATCCAAAAATGTTCAACGCGTTCCTCGACGGCTCCAAGCCTGCGATTGAATCTGCCGCGATCGCGAACGCAACCGGCCTGGAGGCGCCCTCGCATGGCCTTGCATTCCCACCGGGATCGGTCGACGACATCCCCACGCTGATGCGCCCCCGTTCGGAGGGCGGCATCCTGGAATCCAAGGGCCAGGTCGAGGTCGTATCCTGCCTGACGGCCGAAGGCAGGCCCATCCCCAACGACATCCGCAAGGGCGTGTGGGTCTGTTTCGAAGGCGACAGCGATTACATCCGCAACTGTTTCCAGGAATACAGCGTCGTCACCGATCCGAGCGGTCGTTACATGAGCTCCTACAAGAAGTGGCATCTCATAGGGCTGGAGCTTGGAATTTCAGTTGCCTCGATCGCTCTGCGCAATGAGGCGACAGGCGTCGCCACGACGTTCAACGCCGATGTTGCTGCCACAGCCAAGAAGGACTTGCGCGAGGGAGACATGCTCGACGGAGAAGGTGGCTACACCGTCTTCGGCAAACTGACGCCCGCCAGCACCTCCCTTGAAAAGCGCTATCTGCCACTCGGGCTTGCGCACAATGTGCGATTGACCAAGGCGGTAGCCAAAGACACCTGCATCACCTGGGCGGATGTGGCGATTGACGAGAGGCTGTCTGCCGTGCGTCTCCGCAGGGAGCAGGAAACGTCGTATTCGTCTCCAAAAGCGCGGAAGCTGGATTAGGCGAAATCCACAGCCGCGTTAAGCCCCGAGCCGCTTGTTGAACATCTCGACATTGACGAGCCCGCGGGCGTGGCGGCCTTCGCCGAGCTTGCGCGGGCCCTCGAATGCCTCAACCTCGAAGCGAATGACGCGGCGCTCGACCGCGACCACCTTTGCAGTGGTCCGCACGGTCGCACCGACGAGCGCGGCGGCAAGATGGCGGATGTCGACCTCGGTACCGACAGTGACCCAGCCCGGCTGAAGCGCTGAGCGGATCGCATCACCCGATGCCATCTCCATCTCCAGGATCATCATCGGCGTCGCGTAGACAAAAGGCATGCCTGACACGAAATGCCCGACGGTGCGCTCCACCGGGACCACCAGCGTGCGCTCGGCGCTCATGCCTGTTGTGATGAAGTCGCGTGCGTCCATGGACCCCTTACACTCAGTGTCGTCCCGGACAAGCGCGCCTTAAGCGCGCGCAGATCCGGGACCCATAACCACAGGATCAAGTTTGGCGAAGGCTCGGAGTTACCAGCTGGCCCAATACCACTCCCTGTGGTTATGGGTCCCCGCCTTCGCGGGGACGACAGCGGTGAATGCAGAACCGTCGACCGCTACTTCTTCGCCGCCGCCGCACGCTCCACGAAGGTCTTGCCGCCCTTCATCTTGTGACGGAGCGGGGCTTCGTTGATCTGGATGACGACGGCATCGGCATCGACGCCGAGATTCTTCACCAGCGCCTGGGTGATGTCGCGCATCATGCCGGCCTTCTGCTCGTCGGTACGGCCTTCGGCCATGCTGATGGTGATCTCAGGCATTGTTCTCTCCCTGCTGCTGTCGTCATGGCCGGGCTTGTCCCGGCCATCCACGTTCTCTTCTATCAAACAAGACGTGGATGCCCGGGACAAGCCCGGGCATGACGCGGCCTGCGAATAGCTAGCCCCACTTCACGTCATGGCGGCCCAGGACCTCGCGCACTTTTGCGACGAGATCGGCTTCGCTGCACGAGAACTGCGCCGGCCGGGTCTCGCGCCATTCCTGGTTGGAGGCGATCGCAGCGGCCGCCTTGGCGCCCTCGATCAGGTCCTTGACCTGCACTTCGCCGCGCGCCTTTTCATCCGAGCCCTGGATGATGACGCAAGGTGAGTTGCGGCGATCGGCATATTTGAGCTGGTTGCCCATGTTCTTCGGGTTGCCCAGATAGAGCTCGGCGCGGATGCCCGCGGTACGCAAGCTCGCGACCATCTTCTGGTAGTCGGCCACGCGGTCGCGGTCGAACACGGTGACGACGACCGGGCCGAACTCGGGCCGCGTGTCGAGCTTGCCGAGCAGCGTCAGCGCGGCCTGCAGCCGCGATACGCCAATCGAGAAGCCGGTTGCCGGCACCGGCTCGCCGCGGAAGCGCGAGACGAGGCCGTCATAACGCCCGCCGCCACCGACCGAGCCGAAGCGCACCGGGCGGCCCTTCTCGTCCTTGGTATCGAGCAGGAGTTCGACCTCGTAGACGGGACCGGTGTAATATTCGAGGCCGCGCACGACCGAGGGATCGATCTTGATACGATCCGCACCATAGCCCGAGGCCGTGACCAGTTTTGCAATCTCTTCCAGCTCGCTGACGCCGGCCTGACCGACTTCGCTCTTGGCGAGATAGGTTTCTGCCGCGGCAATTGCTTCTCTCCAATCCTCGCGCGGCTTGGTGATGGCGAGAACAACATCGGCTTCCGCCGCACTCAAATTGGCGCCTTTGGTGAAGTCGCCCTTGCCTTCCTCCCCGCCATCCCAGCGTCCGGGACCGAGCAGCTTGCGCACTTCATCGGCGGAAAACTTGTCGAGCTTGTCGATCGCGCGCAGCACGGTCAGTCGGCGCGCCGCATTGTCCTCACCAGCGAGGCCAATGGCTTCCAGAACGCCGTCGAGCACCTTGCGGTTGTTCACCTTCACCACGTACTGGCCGCGCGCGATGCCGAGCGCCTCCATCGTGTCCGCCGCCATCATGCAGATCTCGGCGTCCGCCGCCGGCGTCGCCGAGCCGACGGTGTCGGCATCGAACTGCATGAACTGGCGGAAGCGGCCCGGGCCGGGCTTCTCGTTGCGGAAGACGTAGCCGACGCGGTAGCTGCGATAGGGCAGCACCAGACCGTCGGTGCCGTAGCGCTCACCGACATAGCGCGCGAGCGGCGCGGTGAGGTCGTAGCGCAGGCTGATCCATTGCTCGTCGTCGTCCTGGAACGAGAACACGCCCTCGTTGGGGCGATCCTGGTCCGGCAGGAATTTGCCGAGCGCGTCGGTGTATTCCATCGCCGGCGTTTCCACCGGCTCGAAACCGTAGAGTTCGTAGACGGCGCGGATCTTTTCGACCATCTCGCGCGTCGCCCGGATCGCGGCAGGGTCGCGATCCTCGAGCCCGCGCGGCAGGCGCGCCTTCAGTTTCTGGGGTTTTTTGGGTTTCTCGGCCATGCGGGCGTTTACCAGCCGCGGCGCGGGGCGGCAACTGCCCTACGGCTGCTCCATTCGCGCCCGGAGCGCGTCCGCGTCGGCCTTCGGCAGCGATTTCAGCGTCGGCTTGATGGTCTCGCCGCCGACGATCTTGCCGTTGCGCATGAACATCCAGTCCGAGATGTCGGCCTCCGCGAACTTGACCTTATCGCCGGCTCGCTTGCCCGGCAGATCGCGCGGCTCGTTGGCGAAGACGCCGGTCAAGGTCCCGTCGGGCAGCTTCTTCACCTCACCGATCCAGATGTGCTCCCCGCCCTTGCGGGTCGTAAAGCGCACCTTCAAAGCGTGACCAGACTCGGACGGCTTGGGCGATTCATAGGAGGCCCAGAAGGTCGGCAGCGAGCCGCGGGCGCGAGCGATCGCGGTGTTCATCTCGGGATCGCCGGTGCGCACATCGACGATCGGCGAGCGGTCTTGCGCAGCAACCTCGTGCGTCGGGCCGACGGTCAGGATGCCGAAAACGCAAACGCCGGTGATGGCGGCGAGAACGACCCATTTCATGGGTTGGGAGAGCTTTGTTGCCATGATCGCGATGTCCGGGACGCTTGTTGTGTCCTGGCTTTGTCGCACGTCGGCAGCAGCACGTTCAGTGCGCAATAAGCCACAAACGTTGCGCTTTTTACCCTCCCCTGGAGGGGGCCCGGGACGAGCGTAGCTCGCCCGTGGTCGGCTCGCATCTGAGCGTAGCGAAGATGAGAGACGGGGTGGGGTGAGGGTCTCTCCACATCGAACACTGCCCGTGTTGAGAGATCACCCCACCCCGCTCGCGCTGCGCGCGATCGACCCACGGGCGAGCTACGCTAGTCCCGGACCCCTCCAGGGGAGGGTGATCAAAACACCTTGCGGATCCAGTTGTGGGGATCGTTGGTGCGGCCGTACTGGATGTCGACGAGCTGCTTGCGCAGGCCCATGGCGACGGGGCCGGCGGCGCCGCCCGAGATGTCGAAATCGCCGCTGACCGAGCGCACCTTGCCGATCGGCGAGATCACCGCGGCGGTGCCGCAGGCGAAGGCTTCCTTCAGCCTGCCTGAGGCCGCGTCCTTGCGCCACTGCTCGAGCGTATAGGGTTCTTCGCGCACCGTCTTGCCGGCGTCGCGGGCGAGCGTGATGATGGAGTCGCGGGTGATGCCGGGCAGGATCGTGCCGAGCGGCGGCGTCGACAGCGAGCCGTCCTCGAACACGAAGAACACGTTCATGCCGCCGAGCTCCTCGATGTAGCGGCGCTCGACCGCGTCAAGGAAGACGACCTGGTCGCAGCCGTGCTGGATCGCTTCGGCCTGGGCGCGCAGGCTCGCGGCATAATTGCCGCCGCATTTGACCGCGCCGGTGCCGCCGATCGCGGCGCGCGTGTAGTTCTCCGACACCCAGATCGAGACCGGCGCGGGCCCGCCCTTGAAGTAGGAGCCGACCGGCGAGGCGATCACCGCAAAGATGTATTCGGACGACGGCTTGACGCCGAGGAAGGTCTCGCTCGCGATCATGAACGGCCGCAGGTAAAGGCTGCCTTCGCCGCCCGGCATCCAGGCGCGGTCGATGCGCACGATCTGCTCGACCGCCTCGATGAAGACGTCTTCGGGCAGCTGCGCCATCGCCATGCGATCGGCCGAGTCCTTGAAGCGGCGCGCATTGGCGTCGGGACGGAACAGGTTCACCCCGCCATCGTCGCGCTTGTAGGCCTTCAGGCCTTCGAAGATCTCCTGGGCGTAGTGCAGGACCGCGCCGGCGGGATCGAGCTGGAAGTTGGCGCGTGCCTCGATCTTCGCCTCGTACCAGCCGCCCTTGGCCTGGTTGTAGCGGACGATTGCCATGTGATCGGTGAAGACCCGCCCGAAACCGGGATCCACCAGCTTGGCGACGCGGTCCTTCTCGGGCGTCGGATTGGATGCGGGCTGGATGTCGAATGTCATGCTCATGTCCTTGCCTCCCGCTGCCGGTGGCGGCGCTGTTTCTCGCGCCCGCCTGCCCGTTCGGGCCCGGCTGGCTTGATTGGTTTCTGGCCGGACCGCCGCCAGCCATGTTACGGCCGGTTTCCGCAGCCAGCATGTCATCGAGGACATGCTTTTGCGGAAGGCGGAAGTCCAGTATGTTTTGCCGAAATGCCGCTCGACAATCGCACGGTAGATCTGCTTCGGCCGTCGCCGCCTGTCCGGCTCTCTCCGGCCGTCCTGCTCCGATGCCACCCGGCGCGAAACGATCTAAAATTTCGTGCGGGTCGATCGTTTTGTAACATTGAACCCAAGATACGTCAATATGCCTGACATAAATTTCGCGACTCCTTCTCAAGACGCTGCCGCGCCCCGGCCGGCCGCAGGCGATGGAGGCAATTTGCGCTGGGATATCATCGAGCTGCTGTTCTTCGCCTATCGCGATTTCGTCGGCGATCCCGACCAGGAGCTGGAGGCGTTCGGCTTCGGCCGGGCCCATCACCGGGTCATGCATTTCGTCTACCGCTATCCCGGGCTCAAGGTCGCCGACCTGCTCGACGTCCTGCGCATCACCAAACAGTCGCTCGGCCGGGTGCTGAAGCAGCTCCTGGACGAGGGTTATATCGTGCAGAAGACCGGCGACAACGATCGTCGCCAGCGCCTGCTCTACGCGACGCCGAAGGGCGAGGCGCTGGTGCAGAAGCTCGCCGGGCTGCAGACCACGCGGATCACCAGGGCGCTCGCGGAGATGGGTCCGCAGGACGCCGAGACGGTCAAGCGCTTCCTGCGCGCGATGATCGACCGCGACGATCCGGACAAGGTGCTGGAGACGATCTTCGCTGCCGTCAAACAAGACGCCAAGGAGTGACCGTGCCGCTCGCTGCCACGCTCGCGCGCCCGCCGGTGCAACCGGCCGACGATGCCCCGCATCTCTTGCTGGTCGACGACGACCGCCGCATCCGCGACCTGCTCTCGCGCTTTCTTGCAAGTGAAGGCTACCGCGTCACCACCGCGGCGAGCGCCGGTGATGCGCGCTCGAAGCTGATGGGCCTGCATTTCGATCTCCTGATCCTCGACGTCATGATGCCCGGCGAGACCGGCTTCGACCTCGCCCGCTTCATCCGCACCTCGTCGTCGGTGCCGATCGTGATGCTGACGGCGCGCCACGAGGCGGAAGCCCGCATCGAGGGCCTGCAGATCGGCGCCGACGATTACGTCGCAAAACCGTTCGAACCGCGCGAGCTGGCGCTGCGCATCAACAACATCCTCAAGCGCGCCGCGCCGCCGCCGCAGGCCACGACGATCGAGAAGATCGCCTTCGGCCCCTATGTCTACCATCTCGAACGCGGCGAATTGCGCCAGGGCGAGGAGGTCATCCACCTCACCGACCGCGAGCGCGAGATGCTGCGGATTCTCGCGGAGACGCCGGGCGAGACCGTGCCGCGCAGCGCACTGACCGGCAATGGCAGCGTCAACGAGCGCGCCGTCGACGTGCAGATCAACCGCCTCCGGCGCAAGATCGAGACCGATCCCGCCAATCCGCTGTTCCTGCAGGCGGTGCGCGGCATCGGCTACCGCCTGGTGGCCTCGCCCTGAACCGCAGTGAAGCGCGCCAGATGAGCACGATAGATACCGGCCTGACGCTTCTGAAGAGCGCCGCCGGCCGCGTCTCCGCCGCGAACGGCTGGATGGGCAACGCGTTCAAGGGCTGGATGCCGACCGGCCTCTACGCCCGCGCGCTCCTCATCATGATCGTACCGATGGTGGTGCTGCAATCGGTCGTCGCTTTCGTGTTCATGGAGCGGCACTGGAACACGGTGACGCGCCGCCTGTCGGCCGCGGTGGTGCAGGACATCGCCGCGCTGATCGACGTCTACAAGGGCTATCCGCAGGACAAGGACCGCACCGAGATCCGCCGCATCGCGCAGCAGCGGCTCGGCCTCGTCGTCGATTTCCTGCCTGCCGGCGACATGCCGCCGCCGGGACCAAAACCGTTCTTCTCGCTGCTCGACCAGACGCTGTCGGTGCAGCTCGGCCGCCAGATCGGCCGCTCGTTCTGGATCGACACGGTCGGCCGCTCCAACCTGGTCGAGATCCGCATCCAGCTCGACGACGCCGTGATGCGCGTGTTCGCGCAGCGCAGCGCCGCCTATGCCTCGAACTCGGAGATCTTCCTGTTCTGGATGGTCGGCACGTCCTCGATCCTGTTGATCGTCGCGGTGCTGTTCCTGCGCAACCAGATCAAGCCGATCCTGCGCCTCGCCGATGCCGCCGAGAGTTTCGGCAAGGGCCGCGAGGCCCCGAATTTCCGGCCGCGCGGCGCGCGCGAGGTGCGGCGCGCGGCCGTCGCCTTCCTGGAGATGAAGTCGCGCATCGAGCGCACGATGGAGCAGCGCACCGCGATGCTCGCCGGCGTCAGCCACGATCTGCGCACCATCCTGACCCGCTTCAAGCTCGAGCTGGCACTGATCGGAGACAGTCCCGAGCTCGAAGGCATGCGCAAGGACGTCGACGAAATGTCGATGATGCTGGAGGATTACCTTGCGTTCGCCCGCGGCGATTCCGGCGAGCAGTCGCAGCCGACCGACATGGCGCAGGCGCTCGAGGAGCTGCGCAGCGATGCCGAGCGTCACGGCCATACCGCGACCGTCGCCTTCAACGGCCTGCCCGTGGTGACGGTGAAGCCGGCTTCGTTCAAGCGCTGCCTCGCCAACCTCGTCACCAACGCAGCGCGCTACGGCAAGAACATCGCCATCACCGGCCAACGCGATCACCGTTATTTGACCGTCACCGTCGACGATGACGGCCCCGGCATTCCCGCCCACTTGCGCGAAGAGGTATTCAAGCCGTTCCTGCGGCTGGACAACGCCCGCAACCAGGACGAAGGCGGCACCGGCCTGGGGCTCGCGATTGCCCGCGACATCGCCCGCTCGCACGGCGGCGACATCACGCTCGGTGACAGCCCGATGGGAGGATTGAGGGCGAGCGTGCGGATACCGGTGTAGGTGGGGTCTTCCCTTCTCCCCTTGCGGGAGAAGGTGGCGCGAAGCGCCGGATGAGGGGTATCTCTCCGCGCGTCCAAGCCTCATTGAATTCGCGGAGAGAAACCCCTCACCCGTCTCGCCGCTTTGCGGCGATCCACCCTCTCCCACAAGGGGAGAGGGAAAGAGTACACCTACTTCGGCAGCAGCGCCTTCAGCTTGTCCATGTCGCGCGTGTTCATCTTGAAGCCGCCGGGCATGACGATGTCACCGGGCTTCTGATCCGGCTTGCAGGCCCCGAGCCACTTGGCTTGCAGCGTCGTCGTGCTATCGCGCCCCGCCGCACCAGCAACGCCGCCTTTGGCGTGTGAGGTCGTCTTCACCGTGTAGGCCGAGTTGAAGTCTCCGGTGATCTCGGCATGCGAGGTCGTGCTGACGCCGGCGACGCTGCACTCGGAATCGCTGACATAGCCGGTCGCGGTCTTCTTGATCTCCTGCTTGGCGCAGATCTGCTTGGCCATCGGGGAGACGTTGTTGCTCATCTCCTTGTCGACGGTCTCGTCGGTGCAGTGCTGCATGGTCATCTCGGGCATGGGCGAGCCCGATGTGACCAGCTTCATCTCCCAAAGACCGGCCTTGCGCAGCGGCAGTTCGTCGGCGCTGGCGCTGCCTGCCGACAACGCGAGGCAAAGCATCGAGCCGAGCAAAGCGAGTTTGCGCGTCATGAGGGAAGCTCCCGGCTGAGAGAGGTGCGGCGCCTACGACAGCGCCTCAGTACAGTGTGCGGATCGGCCGGTCGGCGGCGCCATAAGGCACCCAGCGGCACGAGAACGAGATGTAGCCGCCCTCATAGCCCTGCACGGCCAGGAATTTCGCCACCTTGCCGTAGCGGGCGCAATGATCGACCGCGACCTGGCGCGCATCGACCCGGGTCGCCATCGAATAGGCGATGATGCCGCCGGTGTCGTTGCCCTTGAACGGCGGCACGTAATCGGCGCGCGCCGACTGGCTCGCCATCATGCCTGAGACAACCAGGCTGGCAAGAAGGCCCGCGGCCGCAATGATTCGCATTCCCGTCACTCCAATTGGCTGGCGCCAGTTTACGGTGCCGCGACGCACGTGAAAAGAACCGAACCCCTGTTGGCCGCGACACTTGGTCAAGTCCTTGCGAAGTGTTGCCGCGCTGCACTTGACCTCCTCCAACCTTCGCGGCACCGTCCGGCCTTCGCAAGACCTTAGCTGCCCGGATTGATCATGCGCGCCCCCTTCGAGAAATCGCTCCGTTTCGCCGCCGTGCTCGGCCTCATGTTCGGAGCATTGTCACTCGGCGAGGCCAGGGCCGCCAATCCGCTGGAGCTGAATTTCTGGCTGAGCGGGCCGCGCTATGACGGCGCCGTCGCCCCTTGCGACTGGGCTCTGCCGAGGATCGTGCACGAATTCGCCGAAAAGGAATCCAAGTTCTGGAATTCTTCGTTGCAGATCACCGGCTTCTCCGCCGTTCGCGAAACCGCGTTCCGGCCCTGGCAGTCCGACAACATTCCGCGCCGCTATTGCACCGGCGAGGCCATGCTCAATGACGGCAAGCCGCGCAAGGTGCATTTCTCGATCATCGAGGATGGCGGCTTCGCCTCCTACGGCAACGGCGTCGAATGGTGCGTCGTCGGGGTGGATCGCAACTGGGCCTATAACCCGGCGTGCCGCGCCGCCAAGCCCTGATTCCAGCAGCGGCTGGCTGGGCTGATCAGCCGGCCGACGACAGCTCCAATTTTGTTCTTGAAATGTTCCCATCGCCTGCTAGGCTGTTTGTACAGTCTAGTTGAGGGGCGTCGCCATGTTTTACTCCAGATTGCGTTCGTTGTCCCGTTTGATGATCTCGCTCACTCTTGCTGCGGGGTTGGCTAGCCTCGCCGGCGGTGCGAAGGCACAGGACAAGCGGCAGAACGCCCCGGGCGAGTTCGATTTCTATGTGCTGGCGCTTTCATGGTCGCCCTCGTTCTGCGAGGAAGCCGCCGAACGCGGCGGCCGGTCCCAGATGCAATGCGGCGGACGGCCCTACGCCTTCGTGGTGCATGGGCTGTGGCCGCAATACGAGAACGGTTTTCCGGAATACTGCCAGCGCCCGGCGCCGCGGCTGAACCGCAACATCGTCTCCTCGATGCTCGATTTGATGCCGGCGCCGGGCCTGATCTTCAACGAATGGGACAAGCACGGCACCTGCTCCGGGCTGGAGGGCCGCGGCTATTTCGAGATGATCCGCAAGGCGCGCGCTGCGATCAAGATTCCGGCCGAATATCTCGATCTGGCGCAGGCCAAGACCGTCGCGCCAGCGGAGGTCGAGGAGGCCTTCATCAAGGCCAATCCGGGTCTCAGCAATGCCGCCGTCTCGGTCACCTGCAACCGGACACGGCTGTCCGAGGTCCGCATCTGCCTCAGCAAGGACCTGCAATTCCGCGCCTGCGACGAGATCGAGCGCCGCGCCTGCCGCCGCGACCAGGTGACGATGCCGCCGATCAGGGGCGGGTAGCTCAGTCATTGCGAGCGCAGCGAAGCAATCCAGAGTGCCTCCGCGGACGCATTTCTGGATTGCTTCGCTGCGCTCGCAATGACAGGGGTTAGGATCGCGCCAGACAACGTAGTCCTCTCCGCCATGAACTACCGCCACGCCTTCCACGCCGGCAGCTTCGCCGATGTCATCAAGCACATCGTGCTGGCGCGCATCCTCACTTATCTGCAGGACAAGCCGGCAGCGTTCCGCGTCATCGACACCCACGCCGGCGCCGGCCTCTACGATCTCGACAGCGACGAGGCGCGCCGCGGCGGCGAATGGCTGACCGGCATCGCGCGGCTGCTGCAGGCGCGCCTGTCCAACGAGAGCGCAGCGCTGACGAAGCCCTATCTCGACATCGTCCGCGCCTTCAATCCGAAGGGGGAGCTCAAGGCCTATCCGGGCTCGCCGTTGATCGCGCGCGGCCTGCTCAGGCCGCAGGACCGGCTCGTCGCCTGCGAGCTCGAGCCGAAGGCACGGAAAGCGCTGATCGATGCGCTGCGCCGCGACGAGCAGGCCCGCGTGGTCGACCTCGACGGCTGGGTGGCGCTGCCGGCCTTCGTGCCGCCGAAGGAGCGGCGTGGCCTCGTGCTGATCGATCCGCCGTTCGAGGCCAAGGACGAGTTCGAGCGGCTCGGCGAAGCCTTCTCGGCAGCGTTCGCGAAATGGCCGACCGGTATCTACGTAATCTGGTATCCCGCCAAGAACCGGCGCGCCACCGACACGCTGGCACAAACCGTCGCGCGGCTCGCAGCTGCAGCAAAGCCGCCCGGAAAATGCCTGCGCCTCGAATTCAGCGTCGCGCCGCAAGCCGACAGCGCCGCCCTCACCTCCACCGGTCTCTTGATCGTCAACCCGCCCTACACGCTGCACGGCGAGCTCAAGACCATTCTGCCGGAGCTGGAAATACCGCTCGGCCAGGGCGGTGCTGCCAGATTCCGGCTGGAGGTGCCCAAGCCTTAGCGCCAAGCATTGACGCCAAGCCGTAACACTCCGGCATTCTTGGGAAAAATATGCAGGACCGGTAGTCAATCTGCAAAGAACCGTATTATGCTATTTCCGTGACTGGCTTTACGTTCCGCTTCCGCGAATGGTTGCGGCGGAGTGAAGGCCCTAAGAAAGATCCCGCCGGACCGATCAGGTCCGTCCAAGGATGGCCAGCTCCCGGGCTCCGTAAGGCCCGGTCATGTCGCGACGTGAGTCTGCGTCGCGACGGAGGAGCAATGAGGGGGAGTTTCCCGATGGCCATGACGGGAACGGTCAAGTTCTTCAACGGCGAGCGCGGCTACGGCTTCATCAAGCCTGACGACGGCGGTCGCGATGTTTTCGTTCACATCACCGCTGTGGAGCGGGCGGGACTGAAGGACCTCGCCGAAGGACAGCGTATTACTTTCGAAGTCGAACCGGACAAGAAGGGGAAGGGACCGAAGGCGGTCAATCTGGTGATCCTCTCCTAGCAAGCCTGGCGAAAAAAAATCCCGGCCGCGAGCGGCCGGGAGGCTGGTCCGGTATTTTCTTCTTTGGATGTCAGAAGCGATAGTTCACGCCTGCGCGGACAACGTTGGCGCTATAGCCGTTTGACACGCCCGTGATTGCGAACTGGCTGGTCGACAGATCGATGTAGAGATATTCGAGCTTGGCGCTCCAGTTCGGCGCGAGGCCGACTTCCGCACCGGCGCCGATGGTCCAGCCGGCACTGGTGTGCGACTCCGACCAACCGAAGGTTTGTGCGCGCAGCTCGCCGAAGGCGAGACCGGCGGTGCCGTAGAACAGCACGTTGTTGAACGCATAGCCGGCGCGGCCGCGCAGGGTGCCGAACCACGGGTTGGAGAACTTCCACGGCGCAAACGTGTCGTCGGCGCCGGCGGCCTGGATGTCGCCCTCGACGCCGAACACCCACGGGCCGTTCTGGAAATTGTAGCCGGCCTGCACACCGGCGACGAAGCCGGACGGCTTGGTGGGGTTGTTGTCGACCGAGCCCCATTCATAGCCGATATTGCCGCCGAGATAGGGACCCGCCCAGCTATAGGCATTAAGCGGCTGATTGACGGTATAGGGCGCGCGCTGCCCGTAACTGAGATCGGCGGCCTCTGCCGAAGCTGTCCAGCCGGCTGCAACCAACGCGGCTGCGCCCACAACGAGCCTCTTCATCACTCACTCCAACGCCACTGTCGCAACCCGAGCGATGCCCGCGCCGCCGCGCGAGCAAAACCGCATGGTTACGGAACCAAGAGCTATTCGCGTAGGATTTATCGAGAGTTTTAAGTTAAAGGGCTGTTAAGCCGGGTTACCGCCCGCTTAACAGACTTAAGGAAGCGTTACCGGGAGCTGCCCGCCATCCTCTGTGCGTGCCGCATGGCAGGAACTTCAAATCAGTCCCCCCAGCGCCTAAATTCGTCCCATGGTTCACGATTCCCCCGACAATCCGGACGACCGCGCGCGCAAGGCGCCGCCGGCTGCGAGCGACACGCCGCCCGAGCGGCTGGCCGGGCCGGACGTAGATCCCGCGGCGGCAGGGGGCGATGACGAGGACGATGCCCTGCTGCCGGACATCCTGGAAGAGAGCGGCGCCGTCGGCGAAGGCCCGCTCGCGACCGGTCACGAGGCGATCGAGCGCGCGGTCCGCCTCGCACCGACCTCGCCTGGCGTCTATCGTATGCTCAATGCGAACGCCGACGTGCTCTATGTCGGCAAGGCCAAGAACGTCAAAAAGCGCCTGTCCAGTTATGCGCGCCAGAGTGCGCCGCTGCCGGCCCGCATCCTGCGCATGATCGCGGCCACCGTCACGGTGGAGATCGTCTCGACCACGACCGAGACCGAGGCGCTGCTGCTGGAAGCCAACCTGATCAAGCAGCTGCGGCCGCGCTTCAACGTGCAGCTTCGCGACGACAAGTCGTTCCCCTACATCCTGATCACCGGCGACCATTGGGCGCCGCAGATCCTGAAACATCGCGGTGCGCAGACCCGGCCCGGGCGCTATTTCGGCCCGTTTGCCTCCGCCGGCGCGGTCAACCGCACCATCACGGCGCTGCAGCGCGCGTTCTTGATCCGCTCCTGCACCGATTCCTTCTTCGAGAGCCGCACCCGGCCCTGCCTGCTCCACCAGATCCGCCGCTGCGCCGGACCCTGCACCCGGGAGATCGATTTCGGCGGCTATTCGACGCTGGTGCGCGAGGCCAGCGACTTCCTCTCCGGCAAGAGCCATGCGGTGAAGCAGGAGCTCGCCGGCGAGATGGAGAAGGCCTCGAACGAGCTCGAATTCGAGCGCGCCGCACTGTACCGCGATCGCCTCGCCGCGCTGTCGGCGATCCAGTCGCAGCAGGGCATCAATCCGCGCACGGTGGAGGAAGCCGACGTGTTCGCCATCCACCAGGAGGGCGGCTTCTCCTGCGTCGAGGTGTTCTTCTTTCGCACCGGACAGAACTGGGGCAACCGCGCCTATTTTCCGCGCGCGGAGAAGAGCTTTACGCCCGAGGAGGTGCTGGGGTCCTTCCTGGCGCAGTTCTACGACGACAAGCCGCCGCCGAGGAACATCCTGCTCTCGCACGATATCGAGGAGAGCGAGCTGCTCGCCAACGCGCTATCGATCAAGGCTGGCCACAAGGTCGAGGTCACCGCGCCCAAGCGCGGCGAGAAGAAGGAGCTGGTCACCCACGCGCTGACCAATGCGCGCGAGGCGCTCGGCCGCAAGCTCGCGGACACCGCGACGCAAAGCCGGTTGCTCGAGGCCATGGCCGCGACGCTGAGCCTGCCGCACGTGCCCAAGCGCATCGAGGTCTACGACAACAGCCACATCCAGGGCACCAACGCGGTCGGCGCCATGATCGTCGCGGGCCCAGATGGCTTCGTGAAGAACCAGTACCGCAAGTTCAACATCAAGTCGGAAGGGATCACGCCCGGCGACGACTTCGCCATGATGCGCGAAGTGCTGGAGCGCCGCTTCAAGCGCCTGATCAATCCGCCCGAGGATGCCGCCAGCAAGGCCAAGGACGACGATTTCCCGCAATGGCCCGACCTCGTGATCATCGACGGCGGCCGTGGCCAGCTCAACGCCGTGCGCGAGATCTTCGCCAATCTCGGCCTGACCCAGGTGTCGCTGATGTCAGTCGCCAAGGGACCGGACCGGGATGCCGGCCGCGAGACCCTGTTCATGCCGGAGCGCGAGGCGATCAAGCTGGAGCCGCGTGATCCCGTGCTCTATTTCATCCAGCGCCTGCGCGACGAAGCCCACCGCTTCGTCATCGGCTCGCACCGCAAGCTGCGCAAGAAGGACATCCGCGAGGCTGGTTTGCAGGAGATTCCGGGCATCGGCCCGTCACGCAAACGTGCCTTGCTGCACCATTTCGGAACCCTGAAGGAGATCGAACGGGCCTCGATCGCCGATCTCGGCAAGGTTCCGGGGGTGAGCGCCGAGAGCGCGCGCAGGATTTTCGAATATTTCCATCCCCAGCCGGGATGAACTAAAGGGGGACCGCAGTCATATGATCGTCGTGTCCGCACCTCATTTGGGGCGCGGGACGGTTGACGTTCAGGCAGCAGCGGTATTGGTAGGACGGATGAACATCGCCACCACACGAGGGACGACCAGCCGCGCGATGTCCCTCCCCAACATCCTGACCTATGGCCGGATCGCCGCGATCCCGGTCGTGGTCGGATGCATCTATGCGCAGTCGATTCTGGATCAGCCGCTCTGGCTGCGCTGGCTCGCGGTCGCCCTTTTCATCGCCGCAGGGGTGACGGATTACCTCGACGGCTATTACGCGCGGATCTGGAATCAGCAATCGGCTTTCGGCCGCATGCTCGATCCGATCGCCGACAAGCTGCTGGTCGCCTCCTGCCTGTTGATGCTGGCCGCGGACGGCATCATTCACGGCTGGTCGCTATGGGCCGCCATCGTGATCCTGTGCCGCGAGATCCTGGTCTCGGGCCTGCGCGAATATCTGGCTGCGCTCCGTGTCAGCGTGCCCGTGACCAAGCTTGCGAAGTGGAAAACCACGGTCCAGCTGGTTGCGATCGGCTTCCTGATCGCCGGCCCAGCCGGCGATCAGGTGGTGCCGGTGGTCTCGATGATTGGGCTCGCACTGCTGTGGGCTTCGGCGATCCTCACCATGTACACCGGCTACGACTATTTCCGCGCCGGCATCCATCACCTCATCAAGGAGGACGAGGGATGAAGGTGAAGTATTTCGCCTGGGTGCGCGAGCGCGTCGGCAAGGCCGAAGAGACGATCGAGCCTCCCGCGAGCGTGCGCACCGTCGAGGAGCTGATCGCCTGGCTCTCCGGCCAAAGCGAAGCCTATGCGTACGCGTTCGAGAAGCCGAAGGTGATCCGCGCCGCGATCGACCGCGCTCACGTCAAGCAGGACGCCGCCATCGCAGGCGCCCGCGAGATCGCGTTCTTCCCGCCCATGACCGGCGGCTAGCCTCATGACCTGCCCCGTCACCATCCGTATCCAGGAAGACGATTTCGACATCGCGCGCGAGATCTCGGTCCTGACGAGCAGCCGGACCGATATCGGCGCTGTGGTGACATTTTCCGGCATCTGCCGCGCCGACGAGGACAGCGCCACGGTCGCCGCGCTGACGCTCGAACATTACCCCGGCATGGCGGAGGAAGAGATCAGGCGCCACGCCGAGGAGGCCGTCTCGCGCTGGCCGCTCAACGGCATCACGGTGATCCACCGCGTCGGCCGCTTGAAGCCGGGCCAGAACATCGTGCTGGTGGTGACCGCCTCGCAGCACCGACAGGCGGCGTTCCAGGCCGCCGAGTTCCTGATGGACTATCTCAAGACCAGCGCGCCGTTCTGGAAGAAGGAAGAGAGCGCCACCGGCACCGGCTGGGTCGAGGCCCATGCCCGTGACGACGAAGCCGCCGCACGCTGGACCAAATCCTGATGGCCAAGCCAACGAAAAAGACCGCGCGCGGCCGCGCCGCGCCTAACCTCGCGAAGGTGGGACCCGGCGAGCTTCTCACGCTGCTCGACTTCGTCCGCTATGCGGTGAGCCGCTTCGTCGAGGCCAAGCTTTCCTTTGCTCATGGCACGACCGACCCCGTCGCGGAAGCCGCGTTCCTGGTCTGCGAGGCGCTGCATCTCAATCCCGACCAGTTCGAGATCTTCGCCAACGCGCGCGTCAGCGCCGCGGAAGGCAAGACCCTCCTTGACCTCATCCATCAGCGCGTCACGACGCGCAAACCGGCCGCCTATCTCGTCAACAAGATCTACATGCGCGGCCTGCCCTTCTATGTCGACGAGCGCGTCATCGTTCCGCGCTCCTTCATCGGCGAGCTCCTGGAGTCGCATTTCGGCGCCCACGGCGAGGCCGGATCGCTGATCGACGACCCGACGGCGGTCGAGCGCGTGCTCGATCTCTGCACGGGCTCGGGATGCCTTGCGATCCTCGCCGCGCATCATTTCCCGAACGCCACCATCGACGCCGTCGACATCTCCAAGGGCGCGCTCGAGGTCGCTGCGCGCAATGTCGGCGAATACGGGCTCGAGGACCGCATCAGCCTGTATCGCGGCGATCTGTTCGCCCCTCTCGGCGGCAATAGATACGACCTGATCATCACCAACCCGCCCTACGTCGACGCCGAGGGCATGGCGGCATTGCCGCCGGAGTGCCGGGCCGAGCCGAAGCTCGCCTTCGATGGTGGCGCCGACGGTCTCGACGTGGTGCGCCGGATCCTGCGCGATGCGCCCGACCACCTGACGGCGGATGGCGGGCTGATTTGCGAGATCGGCCGCGGCCGCGAGCTGGTCGACGAGGCCTTTCCGGAACTGCCGCTGCTCTGGCTGGACACCGAAGATTCCGAGGGCGAGGTGTTCTGGATCGCGACCGCCGATCTCGGCTGATTCATCGCGGCCGATCACGCTCCGTCGGAACAAGTCAAATATCGCCACGTTCATCCCCCGATGAATTTTCTCGTCTTGGGAGGATGTCCGCATGCTCGCGCCATCGGGCGAATTGCTGCGCGCCGGGATGGCGCTCAAGCTCAATCACGTCAAACGCGCTGCTCAATCCTATCTGCGTGACCAGACCAGCCAGGCCACAGGCAAGGTGACATCCTACGCGGTGGCCGGCGGGCTGTTCGCGGTCGCCGGCCTGTTCGTCGTCGCGGCATTCTTCGTCGGACTGATCGCCTTGTACCGCTGGGTCGGGATCACCTACGGGCAGTTCTGGGGATTCGGCGCCGTTGCCGCAGTGCTGCTGGTGCTGGCTGCGGTCTGTGCCGGGGTGGCCATGGCCCAGATGAAACGCAAGGCCAAGCCGGTCGTGCCGCTCGCGAGCCGTCTGCGCGTGGCGGTCGCCACGCCCCGGATCCCGCGTGGAACGGTCAAGGAGGCGGTGAAGGAGGTCGCAACGACGATTCCCCTCGCGCCGCTCGCACCGGGCGAGCGCGGCGGCATCAAAACCTGGCCGGCCCGCGCCAACCGTCCCGTGCAGCTCGGCCTGATGCTCGCGGCGGTCGGCCTGGTCGGACTGACGGCCGCCCGGCGGCGACGCAACAGGCATAGTCTGGAGGCGTGATGCTGGCGCGGCGCCCCGAACAGATCGACTCTTGGCTGCTGGTGGCGGCGACGGCCGTGTTCGTGCTGACCGCGGAGCGCTACTTTCAGGATTCCGGCCTGGCGAGGCCCAGGCCTCCGCAACACCACCGCAAGGGCGAAGCGAATTCCCCGGAAACGCACCCGGCCGGTGCGGCGATGCAGCCGGGCCGCGGCCGCCGGGCGAAAAGCCCGTTCGAGATCCCCTGGGCTGGCTGGAAGGACATTTTCTGGCGGACCTATCAACGCATCGACGAGGATCGCCTGCTCGCGACGGCGGGCGGCGTCGTCTTCTTCGGGCTGCTCGCGCTCTTCCCCGCAGTCACCGCGCTCGTCTCCTCTTATGCCCTGTTCGCCGATCCCGCCACGATCAGCGCCAATCTGCACACGCTTGCGACCATGCTGCCGGAGGGCTCGTTCCAGATCGTCGAGGACCAGGTCGCGCGCGTGGTGTCGAACGGCAATGCGACGCTCGGCGTCACCTTCCTGGTCGGCCTGCTGCTTGCGATCTGGAGCGCCAATGCCGGTGTCAAGGCGATCTTCGACGCCCTCAACGTCGCCTATGAGGAACGCGAGAAGCGCAGCTTCATCCGGCTGAACATGGTCTCGCTGGCCTTCACCGTCGGCGGCATCGTGGCGCTGCTGTTAATGGTGGGAGCCGTCGTCGCCTTCCCGCTTGCGCTCAATCATCTCGGCATGGCGCCGGAAAGCAAGCTGATCGTGGCGCTGGCACGATGGCCGCTGCTGTTCATCATCCTGCTGGTCGCACTCGCCATCCTCTATCGCTTCGCGCCGAGCCGCGATGCGCCGCGCTGGCAATGGCTGAGCCTCGGCGCCGTGATTGCCGCGATTCTCTGGATCGCGGGCTCTGCCCTGCTGTCCTGGTATCTCTCGGAATTCGCCAATTACAACGCAACCTACGGCTCGCTGGGCGCGGCGATCGGCCTGATGACGTGGATGTGGATGTCGGCGATCGTCATCATGTTCGGCGCCGAGCTGAATTCGGAGATCGAGCGGCAGACGCTGCGCGATACCACCACCGGGCGGGCGAAGCCGCTCGGCACCCGGGACGCCGTCTCCGCCGACACCGTCGGCGCCACCGCGCCATTTTGATCGGTGGCGGTCGGGCCGAAGCTAGCCCGACCGCATCCCAGGCGCGATCAGCGCTTGGTTATCACGGCTTCCAGATATTCGCTGTGCACCACGATCGTGCCGTCATCGGCGTGGTTGAACTCTTCTAGCAGCGCCAGGAGATCGCGCGCCAGCGCGGCCTGCCCGTTCGCGTCGAGCGCGGCAAACGCCTTCAGCGTGGGGCCATAGAAGGTCTTGAAGATCTCGAGCCAATGGTCCGGCGAACGATAGCGGAACACGAACATGCGCGGCTCGGCGGCGATCTCCGCGGCCACGCCGCCGAACATCTCCTCGAGCCGTGCCGGTGTGCCCCACATGGCGGGCGATTTCACGCCCGCCGGGGGCGGCAAATGCTTGCCGATGGTCTTGAACAGCTGGCCGATGAAGCCTTGCGGCGTCCAGTTGGCAAGGCCGATCTTGCCGCCGGATCTGCAGACCCGCGCGAGCTCGGAAGCGGCCTTGTCCTGATCCGGTGTGAACATCACGCCGAAAGTGGAAAGCACGACGTCGAAGGCGGCATCCGCAAAGGGCAGCGCCTCGGCATCCGCTTCGCGGAACTCGACGGCGAGGTGTTCGGCCATGGCGCGCTCGCGCCCGCGCTTGAGCAGCGCCGGCACGTAGTCGGTGGATGTGACGTCACACCAGCGCCGCGCCGCCGCCAGCGTCGCATTGCCGTTGCCGGCTGCGACGTCCAGCACCTTGCTGCCGGCGCGCAAGTCAATGGCCTCGCAGAGCTGTTCCCCGACGATCTGCAAGGTGGTGCCGACCACGGCATAATCGCCGGACGACCAGGCGCCGTGCTGGCGCTGCTTGACGGCGGCAAGATCAGGTTGGGGGGCGGCTGGCTTGAGCGCGGCGGATGTCGACATGGCAATCTCCTGCGGTTGAAAACGCCGGGACGATAGGGCGCATGCGGCGCGCTGGCCTTGAGGGCGGCATGATTTTCCGCTGAGAGCGTCTTGATTTCCGCACCTGAGCCGGCAGACGTGTGACGAAACGCTTTGGGCGCGCGGGCCTGAATAGGCTCCGACACAGTCCTATCCCCTCGAATCAACAATGATGTTAGGCTGATCGAAGCTTGGGGGAGCATGAGGCGTGACGAGGTCGAGCGACCCGTGTTTTCCCCGGGTGAGGCAGTCAGCTCTTAAAGGCATAACGCGCGGCATGATTCGCATTTCGACGATCTTCATCGCCATCTGCATGGTCCTGGTCGCGGCCTCGCTCGGGCTCGTGCTCTATTCGGTCGCTGGCATCAGCGGAACGGAATCGGCGATCGTGGCGCTGACCGCGCTGACTTTCCTGATCCTCTACAACGCGGTGTCGATGCGGCTGCGCGACCGCAGCGACGTCGGCGGCCAGATCGCCGATCTCTCGCGCGGCACCGCCGACCTCGCCCGCCAGGTGGCCGAGTTCGGCCGCCGGCTGGCTGCGGTCGAGAGCCGCATCGCCGCGTCCAATTCGACCAATTCCGACCGCATCCAGTCGGTCATCGGCGAGATCAACGAACTTGGCGGATTGGTCAGGCAGCTCGCCACCACCGTGGCGGCCCATGAGGATCTGCTCGCCGGCCACGCGTCGGCCCCCGCACCCGCCCCGGTCTCAAGGCCCGAGCCGGAAACGCCGATCGATCTGGCTGCCCCGTTCGAGGAGAAGCCGCTCGCTCCTCCTCCGCTTCCGCAGCCCCCGCTACGGCCGGCGTCGCCGACGGTGCAGGCCGCCCCCCCGGTTCAGACCGCGCATGGACGCAACCAGACCCAATTGCTGGCGACGCTGCGCAATGCGGTCGACGAGAACCGCATCGATATCTTCCTGCAGCCGATGGTCACGCTGCCGCAGCGCAAGGTGCGGTTCTACGAGGCGGTGACGCGCCTGCGCGACGAGCGCGACCAACTGATCGCCGCCGAAGAGTTCATCAGCATCGCGGAAGCCTCGGGCCTGATCGGGCGCATCGACAACATGGTGATGCTGCGATGCGTGCAGGTGCTGCGGCGCCTGATGGTGCGCAACAAGGACGTCGGCGTGTTCTGCAACGTCGCGGCGTCCACGCTGGGCAATTCCACCACCTTCGCGCAATGTCTCGATTTCCTGGAAGCCAACCGCGCGCTGGCGCCCTCGCTGGTGCTGGAGTTCAAGCAGTCGACCTTCCGCAATCTCGGCCCCGCCGAGACCGAGAACCTCGCGGCGCTCGCCCAGCGCGGCTTCCGTTTCTCGATCGACCATGTCACGGATTTGCGCATCGAACCGCGCGAGCTGGCCGATCGCGGGGTCCGCTTCATCAAGGTGCCTGCCGCGCTGCTGCTCGATCCCAAGCAGGCCTCCGCCTCCGACATCCACCCGTCCGACCTCTCCGACCTGCTCGGCCGCTTCGGCATCGATCTGATCGCCGAACGGATCGAAGGCGAGCGCGCCGTGGTCGACCTGCTCGACTATGACGTACGTTTCGGCCAAGGGTTCCTGTTCGCACCGCCCCGGCCATTGCGGCCGGAGGGGGCATCTGCTACCGGCGGGGCCTCGCCGAACCAGGCGCAGGACATTCAAGGATCCAATGGCTCCGCCACACCCAACTCAGGCGCGACCTCTTCGGCGCCTCCGCCCCAACGCGTCACCGGCAACGCAGCGCTCGCTCGTCGCATCTGATCGGCCGCGCACGCCATGACCGCGCTGCATTTTGCCGAAGGCCTGCGCGAGCTCGTGGGCGGTGTGGAGGTCGTGCTCAGCGATATCTGGGGCGTGGTCCATAACGGGCTGGAATCCTTCGCCGAAGCTTGCGAGGCGCTGCACACCTATCGCAGCCGCGGCGGTACGGTAATCCTGATCACCAACGCACCGCGCCCTGCCGACTCCGTGCAGCGGCAATTGCGCAAGCTCGGCGTCCCCGATGAGACCTATGACGCGATCGTATCTTCAGGCGACCTGACCCGGCTCTACGTCGCCGAGCATCCCGGCCGCAAGATGTTCTGGCTCGGCCCCGAGCGCGACAACTCGATCTATCGCGGCCTCGATGCGGTGACCGCGCCGCTGGAGCAAGCCGATTACATCGTCTGCACCGGCCTCTACGACGACGAGACCGAGACGGCGGAAGACTATCGCGGCATGATGCTGCAGGCGCGCGAGCGCAAGCTGACGCTGGTCTGCGCCAACCCCGACATCGTGGTGGAACGCGGCGACCGGTTGATCTACTGCGCCGGCGCCATCGCCGAGCTCTACCGCGAGCTCGGCGGCGAGGTGATCTTCTACGGCAAGCCGCACCGGCCGATCTACGAGCGCGCCATGGCGCTTGCCGGTGAACGCCAAGGCTACCAGATCGACCGGAAAAAGGTGCTGGCGATCGGCGATTCCGTCCGCACCGACTTAACCGGCGCCCGCGAATTCGGCATCGACTGCCTGTTCGTCACCCGCGGCATCCATGCCGAGGAGTTCGAGGGCCTCGACCAGCTCGACCCGAATTCGGTCATGGAGCTGTTCGGCCACCCGCCGAAGGCGCTGATGCGCGAATTGAAGTGGTGACGGCGGAGCGCGCGCAGCTGCAATGGACTTAGACCAAAGGGCAAGCCTCAGACGCCGTCATGGCCGGGCATAGCCGTCCGAAGGACGGCGTCGCTTGCGCTCGCCTATGACCCGGCCATCCACGTCTTCCTTTTTTTGCATCCAAGAACGTGGATGCCCGGGACAAGCCCGGGCATGACGTTCCAAACGGAAAATTGTTGTCCGGCGAAGAGCGCCCTTACGCGCTCGCCATGTCCGGGAAGACCGCCTCGATCTTGGTCTTCAGCGTCGCCGCATTGAACGGCTTGACGATGTAGTTGTTCACGCCGGCCTTCTTGGCCGCGATCACGTTCTCGGTCTTGGATTCGGCCGTGATCATGATGAAGGGCGTGGTGGCGAGGTTCGGATCCGCGCGGACTTCGCGCAAGAGGTCGTAGCCCGTCATCGGCTCCATGTTCCAGTCGGAGATCACGAGCCCGTACTTCTTGCCGCGCATCTTGTTCAGCGCTGCCGAACCGTCGCTGGCATCATCGATATTCTCGAAGCCAAGCTGCTTCAGCAGATTCCGGATGATACGGATCATGGTGCTGTAGTCATCCACCACCAGAACCGGCATCGACAAATCAACCGCCATCTCGACTCCCCCAACGCAAACCCAGGAATATTACGATCGGACCTGCCAGGCCGGCGCCCGGCAGTTCCACGCCTCAAGGACTAGCACCAAGGCCTTAAACAGCGCGTTAACTGCGGTCAGCTCCGAAGGCTTGAAATCGTGTTCAATGTCTGCCCGCCCCGCCGCTTGACTTCGCGGTGCCGGTCGCGCCACGGTCCGGGCCGGTCCTGCCCGGTTCGAGAATTCCCCTGATGGCTCCGCCTTTTACCGTCATCCGCGATACAACGCCGGATTCCGCGATTCCGAGGGGCGCCGTGGTTGCCATGGGCAATTTCGACGGCGTGCATCTCGGCCATCGCGCCGTCATCGCGGCTGCCCTGGAGATGGGCAGGGCGCATGGCCGGCCTGCGCTGGCCTTGACCTTCGAGCCGCATCCGCGACGGTTCTTCAGCCCCAACACCCCGCAATTCCGCCTGACGGACGAGCGGGCCAAGCTGCGGCTTCTGGCCGGTACCGGGCTTGCCGGCGCCGTGGTCATGACCTTCGACAAGGCCCGTGCCGGAACCAGCGCGCAAGATTTCATTCACCATGACCTGATCGGGCGGCTCGGCGTCAGCGGCATCGCGGTCGGCTACGACTTCCATTTCGGCAAGGGTCGCGTCGGCTCCCCGAGCCTCCTGGTCAACGAGGCGCCCCGGCTCGGCATCGAAGTCGACGTCCAGCCGCATGTCGATATCGACGAGCGGCCGGTCTCCTCCAGCGCGATCCGGATCGCCCTCGCCGAGGGCCAGCTCGACGAGGCCACGACCATGCTGGGCGCGCCCTGGTTCATCACCGGCGAGGTCATCCACGGCGAAAAGCGCGGCCGCGACCTCGGCTATCCCACTGCCAACATCCGCCTGGACGCCAATTGCGGCCTCAAGCACGGCATCTACGCGGTCCGGGTCGGCCGCGGCACCGAGCGGCTGGACGGGGTGGCCAGCTTCGGCCGCCGCCCGACCTTCGACAATGGCGCCCCGCTGCTCGAAATCTTCCTGTTCGACTTCAAGGGCGACCTCTACGGGCAGGCGCTCGACTGCGCCTTCATCGGCTTCATCCGCGATGAGCTGAAATTCGATGGTCTAGAGGCCCTGATTCACCAGATGGACGACGATTCCGCCCGCGCCCGCGCCATGCTCGCCGCCGCCCCGGACGCGTTTCCGCGCCTGGGCGTGATCGATTGAGAGGCGAAACCGGGCCCCCGGACCTTTGCGCTTCCTCCGCCCCCCTGCTATGGAGAGCCCATGTTTGCGCGGCGCATCATAGGGATTAGCGGCCCGGCTTCCGCCTGAGCCTGAAGGCTCGGCGCAAGACCGGGATTTCGTCGTTTCACCCGCGATTCCGCATCGCCATCCGTTCCCGCGCCCCTTCCGAGCCAGTCAGCCTCATGTCCGAAAAGCCGCAAAAGTCCCAAAAGTCTGAAGCCAAGGACTATTCGAAGACCCTGTTCCTGCCGCAGACCGAATTCCCGATGCGCGCCGGCCTGCCGCAGCGCGAGCCGGAGATCCTCAAGCGCTGGTACGAGATCGGCCTCTACGAGAAGCTGCGCCAGAGTGCGAAGGGCCGCGCCAAGTTCGTGTTGCATGACGGCCCGCCCTACGCCAACGGCAACATCCATATCGGCACGGCGCTGAACAAGATCCTGAAGGACCTCGTCACCAAGAGCCAGCAGATGCTCGGCTACGATTCCAACTACGTGCCGGGCTGGGACTGCCACGGCCTGCCGATCGAGTGGAAGGTCGAGGAGGAGCATTATCGCAAGAAGGGCAAGCAGAAGCCCGACTTCCGCGACAGCGCCGCGATGATTGATTTCCGCAAGGAGTGCCGCGCCTATGCCACGCACTGGCTCGGCGTGCAGCGCGAGGAGTTCAAGCGCCTCGGCGTGATCGGCGATTGGGACCATCCCTACGCCACCATGAGCTATCCGGCCGAAGCCCAGATCGCGCGCGAGCTGATGAAGTTTGCCGCAAACGGCACGCTCTATCGCGGCTCCAAGCCGGTGATGTGGAGCGTGGTTGAGAAGACCGCGCTGGCCGAAGCCGAGGTGGAGTACGAGGACCACACGTCCGATACGGTCTGGGTGAAATTCCCGGTGACCTCGCCCGCGCACGGTGCGCTCGCCTCGGCGAGCGTCGTGATCTGGACCACCACGCCCTGGACGCTGCCGGGCAATCGCGCCATCTCGTTCTCGCCGAAGATCGCTTATGGCCTCTACAAGGTGACGGACGCCCCCGCCGACAATTGGGCCAGGAACGGCGACCTCCTCATCCTCGCCGATGCGCTCGCGCAAGACGTCTTCAAGCAGGCGCGCGTGACGGCTTATGAGAAGGTCCGCGACGTCCCCGGCGACACCATGGACGCGATCGAGTGTGCCCATCCGCTCAAGGGCGTCGGCGGTGGCTACGACTTCATCGTGCCGCTGCTGCCTGGCGACCATGTCACCGATGACACCGGCACCGGCTTCGTGCACACGGCGCCCGGCCATGGCCGCGAGGACTTCGATGTCTGGATGGCGGCGGCGCGCGATCTCGACGCGCGCGGCATCAACACCGCCATCCCCTATACCGTCGACGAGAATGGCGCCTACACCGATCATGCGCCGGGCTTTGCCGGCAAGCGCGTCATCACCGACAAGGGCGAGAAGGGCGATGCCAACGAGGCCGTGATCAAGGCGCTCGTCGAGAAAGGCATGCTGCTCGCCCGCGGCCGGCTCAAGCATCAATATCCGCACTCCTGGCGCTCGAAGAAGCCGGTGATCTTCCGCAACACGCCGCAATGGTTCATCGCGATGGACAAGGACATCGCGGTGGGCGGCAAGACGAAGAGCGGCGACACGCTGCGCGCCCGCGCGCTGCAGGCGATCTCGGTGACGCAATGGGTGCCGCCGTCCGGCGAGAACCGCATCAACGGCATGATCGAGGCACGCCCCGACTGGGTGATCTCGCGCCAGCGCGCCTGGGGGGTGCCGATCGCCGTGTTCGTGCGCGAGAAGGGCGACGGCTCCGCCGAGATCCTCCAGGACGAGGCCGTCAATGCGCGCATCGGCGACGCCTTCGAGAAGGAAGGCGCCGACGCCTGGTACGCGACGGGCGCGCGCGAGCGCTTCCTCGGGTCCCGCGCGAGCGAGGACTGGCAGAAGGTCGATGACATTCTCGACGTCTGGTTCGATTCCGGCTCGACCCACGCTTTCGTGCTCGAAGATCCCGTGCAGTTTCCCGGGCTCGCCGGCATCAAGCGCAAGGTCGACGGCGGCGCCGACACGGTGATGTACTTGGAAGGCTCGGACCAGCATCGCGGCTGGTTCCACTCCTCGCTGCTGGAAAGCTGCGGCACGCGCGG
Source organism: Bradyrhizobium sp. NBAIM03 (assembly GCF_020194055.1). Taxonomy (NCBI): domain Bacteria; kingdom Pseudomonadati; phylum Pseudomonadota; class Alphaproteobacteria; order Hyphomicrobiales; family Nitrobacteraceae; genus Bradyrhizobium; species Bradyrhizobium sp. NBAIM03. The sequence goes on from NZ_JADYVS010000029.1 coordinate 44,550, forward strand.
CCGCGCGCCTTACGACATCGTGCTAACCCACGGCTTCACCCAGGCCGAGGACGGCCGCAAGATGTCGAAGTCGCTCGGCAACACCATCGAGCCGCAGGCCGTCATCAAGGAATCTGGCGCCGACATCTTAAGGCTCTGGGTCGCATCCAGCGACTACACCGACGACCAGCGCATCGGCCCCGAGATCCTGAAGAACACCGTCGAGACCTACCGCAAGCTGCGCAACACCGTGCGCTGGATGCTGGGCACGCTGCATCATTACAAGCCGGCCGACGCAATCGCGCCGGCCGAGATGCCCGAGCTCGAGCGCTTGATGCTGCACGAGCTCTCGGGTCGCGCCGCCGCGATCGGCAAGGCCTACCGGGAGTTCGACTACAAGACCGTGGTCGCGATCCTGTCGGCCTTCCTGAACAGCGAGCTCTCCGCCTTCTACTTCGACATCCGCAAGGATACGCTGTATTGCGATCCGCCCTCGTCACTGACGCGCAAGGCGGCGCTGACGACCATCGACCTGTTGTGCGCTTCGACCCTGAAATGGCTGGCCCCGATCCTCAGCTTCACTGCGGAGGAGGCGTGGCGCATGTACCGGCCCGACGCCGAACCGTCCGTGCACCTGACGCTGTTCCCGACCGATCTCGAAGCCTTGCGCGACGACAAGCTCGCCGCGAAATGGGAGACGATCCGCAACGTGCGTCGCGTCGTCACCGGCGCACTCGAGCTGGAACGCGCCGCCAAGAACATCGGCTCCTCGCTCGAGGCATCGCCGGTAATCTATGTCGTCGATCGCGCCATGCTGGCGACCTTGTTCGACATCGATCTGGCTGAAGTCTGCATCACCTCGAACTACGAGGTGCGGGAGGGCGAGGCGCCGGCCTCGGCGTTCCGCCTCGATGCCGTCCCCGGCGTCGCGGTCGTGGTGGAGAGGGCGATCGGCACCAAATGCGCCCGCTCCTGGAAGATCTCGCCGATGGTCGGCGAAGACGCCGAATACCCCGACGTCACCCCGCGCGACGCCAAGGCGCTGCGCGAGTGGAAGGCGCTGGGGGTGAGCGTCTGATCGGTCGGCCATGACCCCGCTCCGTGCCGGCATCCTCGCGGCCATGGTCACGCTCGTGGCCGACCAGGCCTCGAAGCTCTGGCTGTTGAACGTGTTCGACCTCGCCCGTCGCGGCGCAGTGCGGGTGACGCCGTTCTTCGACCTGGTGCTGGCCTGGAATATCGGCATCAGCTTCGGCTGGCTCCAGAACGACAGCCAGGCCGCGCAGCTCGCGCTGATGGCCGTCAAAGTGATCGCGGTGGTTGCGCTGGCGATCTGGATGGCCCGCTCGCACACCATGCTCGCGACCGTCGCGCTCGGTCTGATCATCGGCGGCGCCATCGGCAACGGCATCGACCGCTTGGCCTATGGCGCGGTGGTGGATTTCGCCCTGTTCCACATCGAGATCGCCGGAAATACCTATAATTGGTATGTGTTTAACCTCGCGGACGTGGCCATCGTTGCTGGGGTGGCAGCGCTATTGTATGATTCCTTCCTGGGGGTACCCGCCGCAAAAGCGCCCTGATCCCGGCCGATACGGACCGGCAGCTGGAACCCGGCTTTTGCAAGGGTGAAGCCGCGTGTGGGCGGCAATCTGCTACAATATGAAACAGGTACGGTGATGCGCAGCTCGAAGACCAGCGGTTCGATGGTTCGGGGCTCCCAATCGGGGGGCTGGCGGGCACTGAAATTGGCCGCCGTCGCGCTCGGCATCGGCCTCGTCATGTCGATCGGTGGCGCCCGTGCTGCCGACGATGACGACGACGACGACATGACCTTCGAAGAGAAGCTCATCGACAACCTGATGACCGGCCTTGGCGCCCGGAGCATGGAAAAACCCGGCATCGAATACCGCGAGCGTTCGCCGCTGGTCGTGCCGCCCAAGCTCGACCTGCCGCCGCCTGCCGCAGCCGAGGCTGCGGCTGCGCCGAACTGGCCGAAGGACCCCGACGAGAAGCGCCGCAAGGAGGCCATCGCCCAGCGGAAGAAGTCCGGTAACAAGGCAACGGAGTACTGGAAGAACGCCCAGCCGCTGTCGCCCGCCGAGTTGAACGCCCATAGGACGGCCGCCGCCGAAAAGACCGGCAATGACCCGGTCCAGCCGGGCACCAACGTGGCCAATCCGACGATGAGCCCTGCCGAACTCGGATATACCGGAGGGCTGTGGAAACTCTTCAAAGGGAACGGGCCCGAGTCCAAGCAGTTTACGTCGGAACCGCCACGCCAATCGCTGGTGGAGCCGCCGCCGGGATATCAGACGCCGTCGCCGAACTACGCCTACGGCGCCGGCCCGGATAATTCGAAGCGGACCTATTTCGACGTCCGATCCGGCAAGGAGAAGGAACAATAGCGTTCCTGTCCTGTCGCGACATTCTGACCCAGGCGAAGCGAGGGTCGGGCGGTGCATGTCCGCCCACCGCGTTCAAAATTGCTTATCAGTAACTTGCCTAAGCGTTGAGTTCTCTGCTTCGTGACGCGAAGCCTCAGCCGCACGGTGTAGCCTGCCGTGCCCTCCGAGCCGGAGATCCGGGCTCGGCACCTCACAACCAGGGATCATGATGTCCTCTTACCGATCGGCTGCCTGCCTCCTTGCCGCGCTGCTTTCGACGAGTGTCCTTTCGGCCGGCGCCGCCCTTGCCCAGACCACGGTGACATCGGCTCCGCCCGCCAGCTTCACGCTCGCCAACGGCATGCAGGTCGTGGTGATCCCGGACCGCCGCACCCCCGTTGTCACCGAGATGATCTGGTACAAAGTCGGCTCGGCCGATGAGACGCCCGGCAAGTCCGGCCTCGCGCACTTCCTCGAGCACCTGATGTTCAAGGGCACCGCGAAGCATCCGGCAGGCGAATTCTCCCAGACCGTGCTGCGTGTCGGCGGCAACGAGAACGCTTCGACCTCGGTCGACTACACCAACTACTATCAGCGCGTGCCGAAAGAGCAGCTGCCGACCATGATGGAGTTCGAGGCCGACCGCATGACGGGCCTCGTCCTCAAGGACGAGAACGTGCTGCCCGAGCGCGACGTCGTGCTCGAAGAGTACAACATGCGCGTCGCCAACAATCCGGATGCGCGGTTGAACGAGCAGATCATGGCCGCGCTCTATCTCAACCATCCCTACGGGCGGCCGGTGATCGGCTGGCATCAGGAGATCGAGAAGCTCGATCGCGAGGATGCGCTCGCCTTCTATCGTCGCTTCTACGCGCCGAACAACGCGATCCTGGTGATCGCCGGCGACGTCGACGCCGCCGAAATCCGCCCGCTGGTCGAGCGCAATTTCGGCTCGATCCCCGCGCAGCCCGCGATCCCGGCGCGGCGCGTTCGTCCGCAGGAGCCGGAGCCCGCCGCCCCGCGCACCGTCACGCTGGCCGACCCGCGCGTCGAGCAGCCGAACATGCGGCGCTATTATCTCGTGCCCTCGGCGACCACGGCCGCGGCCGGCGAGAGCGCGGCCCTCGACGTGCTGGCGCAGCTGATCGGCAGCGGCAGCAATTCCTATCTCTACCGTGCCCTCGTGGTCGACAAGCCGCTCGCGGTCTCCGCCAGCGCCAGCTATTCGAGCATCTCGCTCGACCCGACCCAGTTCGCGATCTCGGCTGCACCGAAACCCGGCGTCAGTTTTTCGGAGGTCGAGCAGGCGGTCGACGGGGTCCTCGCCAACGTCGCGCAGAACCCGATCCGCGCCGAGGATCTGGAGCGGGTCAAAACCCAGCTCATTGCCGAAGCGATCTACGCCCAGGACAACCAGGCTGTGCTGGCGCGCTGGTACGGCGGCGCGCTGACCACCGGCCTGTCGATCGAGGACATCAGGAGCTGGCCCGATCGCATCCGCGCCGTCACCGCCGAGCAGGTCCGCGCCGTTGCGCAGAAATGGCTCGAGAAGAAGCGTTCGGTGACCGGCTACCTGATCAAGGACACTGCAACCGCCAAGCGCGAGGAGAAGCGCTCGTGACCTATTCCTTCGTTCGCCGCATTGCATTCTCCGTTGCCGCCGGCGCGGTCCTCGCATTCTCTGCGGTCTCGCCGTCGCAGGCCGCCGCAAAGATCCAGCACCTGATCTCGCCGGGCGGCATCGAAGCCTGGTTCGTGCAGGACGCAACCGTGCCGCTGATTGCCATGGAATATTCCTTCGCCGGGGGCTCGGCGGAGGACCCCAAGGACAAGCCGGGCGTTGCCAATCTGGTCGGCTCTCTCCTCGACGAAGGCTCAGGCGATCTCGATTCCAAGACGTTCCATGAACGGCTCGACCGCCGCGCCATCGAGCTGTCCTTCAACGCCACCCGCGACACCCTCCGGGGCAGCCTTCGCATGCTGCGCGACAACAAGGACGAGGCCTTCGACCTGCTCAGGATGGCGCTGACCTCGCCGCATTTCGACACGGCCGACGTCGAACGCATCCGCTCGCAGGTCATATCGGGCCTGCGCCGCGAGACCACCAATCCGACCTCGCTGGCGAGCCGCAAGTTTCTGGAGCTCGCGTTCGGCGATCACCCCTACAGCCGGCAGAGCAACGGCAACCTCGACAGCGTGCCGACCATCACAATTGCCGACCTGAGGAATTATGTCGGCCGTGTCCTCGCCAGGGATGGCCTCAAGATTGCGGTCGTCGGCGACGTCGATCCGGCTACGCTCGGAAAGCTGCTCGACCACACCTTCGGCAGCCTGCCCGCCAAAGCCAATCTGACGCCAGTCCCCGACGTCGAGGCTGCAAAGCCGCCGCAACGCGCCTTCGTGACCCTCGACGTGCCGCAGACGGTGATCACCTTCGGCGGACCCGGCGTGAAGCGGAGTGATCCGAGCTTCATGGCGGCCTACGTCGTCAACCACATCCTCGGCGGCGGCGGCCTATCGTCCCGGCTCTATCGCGAGGTGCGCGAGAAGCGCGGACTGGCCTATTCGGTGTACGAGTCGCTGCTCTGGATGCAGCACTCGGCGATTTTCATCGGCAATACCGGCACCCGCGCCGACCGCGCCGGCGACACCATCGAGGCCATCGAACAGGAGGTGCGCCGCATCGCCGAGGAGGGCCCGACGCAGAAGGAGCTCGATGAGGCCAAGTCCTATCTCAAGGGCTCGCAGATGCTGGCGCTCGACACCTCGTCCAAGCTGGCACAGGCGCTGCTGCAATATCAGCAAGACAAGCTGCCGATCGACTATATCGAGAAGCGCAACGCCATCGTCGACGCCGTGACGCTGGACGATGCCAAGGCGGCCGCCAAGCGGCTCTGGGGCCAGGGGCTGCTGACCGTCGTCGTCGGCCGGGCCCCGCAGGCCGCCGTGCAACCGGCGGCTGCACCGGCGACGAAGTCGAACTGATCTCTTTTCTCGACGTTTCCTGAATGGCCGGGGCCATCCCGGCCATTTGCGTTTCACGGCAGCGCCATTGCTGACGACGGATGTCCGCGGTATGTCCTGACATCACGAATGGTGCCAGCATGCTGCGGATATCCCGCGATCTCGTCATCGACGAGGACGACATCGAGATCGGCTTTGTCCGCGCCTCCGGCCCGGGCGGGCAGAACGTCAACAAGGTCGCGACCTCCGCGCAGCTGCGCTTCGACACGCGCAAGCTGACCTTGCCCGAGGACGCGGCGCTGCGCCTTGCCCGCATTGCCGGCCAGCGCATGACCAAGGACGGCGTGATCGTGATCCACGCTCAGCGCTTTCGCACTCAGGAGCGCAACCGTCAGGATGCCATCGACCGTCTCGTCGAGATCCTCAAGGAGGCCATGGTCCGGCCGACGCCTCGCCGTGCGACGCGGCCGACCTTCGCCTCCAAGCAGCGCCGGCTCGAGGGCAAGAAACGCCGCAGCGACATCAAGGCCGGCCGCGGCCGGAGCTTCGACGATTGATGCGAAAAACCTCCGGTCGCGCGAGCGACCGGAGATTTGCCGTTCGCGAGCTGGCGTCAGTAGCGCTTGCCGGCCGCAGCACCGCCGGTCGCCGCATCGTCCGTGGTGCCCTTGCGCGTCGCGCTGCCGGTGGTCCCGACGGACCCCTTCGTGCCTTTGCCCGACTTCATGCCGACCTTCTCGCCGGCTGCGCCCTGCTGTGCACCGAGATCCTCATCCTCGCTGCCTGACGCGCCTCCTTGCATGGGCTTGCTTTGTACGGTGCCGCCAGGCCTCGTCCCAGACGAGGTGCCTTGGGCGAGAACGGGCGTTGCAACGAGGGCCGCGAGAGCGCAAGCGATCGCAGAGGTCTTCACCAACTTCATCCATTTCTCCTGGAATGTCGCGATGAACCGTCGGTTGCCTTCTGCACCGTTCGCCTGCACCGGACCGGTTCATCGCAAAGAGAGTTCGAACGGCGCGGTGTGATGCAAGCCGCGTCGTGTGGTGATCGTTTAGGGTTTTCGCGGCGCTTTCGCGGAATTGTGCTCCTCATATGCGGCGGCGCGGAACATGCCAAGCATTCCCGACGGACGAGGCGCGCCGAAAATGTCCCCCATTTCGGGTGTGGGAAGCTCGACCTGACCCATGCATTTGTCGCTGCGCGGCATTAGACTTGAGAATATTCGCCGAGTGAGCCTCATGCCCGTCCGCCAGCTGCCAGAACAGGTCGTCAACCGCATCGCCGCCGGCGAGGTGGTCGAACGTCCGGCGAGCGTGGTCAAGGAGCTGGTCGAGAACGCTATCGATGCCGGCGCGAGCCGCATCGACGTCTTCACCGACGGCGGCGGGCGGCGGCGAATCGGCATCACCGACGACGGCAGCGGCATGATCGCAAAAGACCTTGCGCTCGCCGTCGAGCGCCATGCCACCTCCAAGCTCGACGACGAGGACCTGCTGCAGATCCGCACCCTCGGGTTTCGCGGCGAGGCCCTGCCCTCAATCGGCTCGGTGGCGCGCCTCTCCATCACCACGCGGCACGCCAGCGAGCCGCACGCCTGGGCGTTGTCGGTCGAGGGCGGCGAGAAGTCCGGGATCATGCCGGCGGCGCTGGCGCATGGCACGCGCGTCGAGGTTGGCGACCTCTTCTACGCGACGCCGGCGCGGCTCAAGTTTCTGAAAACTGACCGCACCGAAGCGGAAGCCATCCGCGAAGTGGTACGGCGCCTCGCGATGGCGCGGCCCGACATCGCCTTCACGCTCGCCGGCGAGGAGCGCGCACCGGTGACCTGGACCGCGGCGCTGCCCGGCGCGGCCGGACGGCTGACTCGGCTTGGCGACATCCTCGGCGCCGAGTTCCGCAGCCACGCCATCGAGGTCCATGCCGAGCGCGAGGGCGTCGTGGTCGCCGGCTATGCCGCGGCTCCCGCGCTGACCAAGGCCAACGCACTCGGCCAATATCTCTTCGTCAACGGCCGGCCGGTGCGCGACAAGCTCATTCTCGGCGCCGTGCGCGCGGCCTATTCCGACTATCTGCCGCGCGACCGCCATCCGGTGCTTGCGCTGTTCGTCACGCTCGATCCGCGCGAGGTCGATGCCAATGTGCATCCGGCCAAGACCGAGGTGCGCTTCCGCAATGCCGGCCTCGTCCGCGCGCTGATCGTGCATGGCTTGAAGGAAGCGCTGGCGCGCGAGGGCCGCCGCACCGCCGCCAATAGCGGCGAGAGCGCGCTGTCCTCGTTCCGCCCAGCCTTCACGCCGCCACGTCCGGCAAGCTGGGACTGGCGCGCCTCGCCAGCCGCCCCGGTGGCGCCGATGCCGTCGTTCGAAGGCGCCGCCGCGCCCGCCTTCGCCGAGCGTGCGCAGGCTGCCTTCGACGTCGGCGCGCCCAGTGCTGACGTGCGGATCGAGAGCCAACCCGCCGGCGATCTCGTCGATCGCCCGCTCGGCGCGGCGCGCACGCAGATCCACGAGACCTACATCGTCTCGCAGACCCGCGACGGCCTGATCATCGTCGACCAGCACGCCGCGCATGAGCGCATCGTCTACGAGCGGCTGAAGGCCTCGCTCGCCGCCAACGGCGTGCAGCGGCAGATCCTGCTGATCCCCGAGATCGTCGAGATGGATGAGGCCACTGTGGAGCGCCTGCTGGAGCGCAGCGAGGAGCTGGCATCGTTCGGCCTTGCCATCGAATCCTTCGGCCCCGGCGCGGTCGCGGTGCGCGAGACGCCGTCGCTGCTCGGCAAGACCAATGCCGGCGGCCTGTTGCGCGATCTCTCCGAGCACATGGCCGAATGGGACGAGGCGCTGCCGCTCGAACGCCGCCTGATGCACGTCGCGGCGACCATGGCCTGCCACGGCTCGGTGCGCGCCGGCCGCCGGCTGCGGCCGGAGGAGATGAACGCGCTGCTCCGCGAGATGGAGGAGACGCCGAACTCCGGCCAGTGCAATCACGGCCGGCCGACCTATGTCGAGCTGAAGCTCAGCGACGTGGAGAAGCTGTTCGGGCGGCGGTGACGGTGCCGTAGGGTGGATTAGCCGAAGGCGTAATCCACCTCTTCTGCGTCCGCAGTGAGAGACAGTGGCGGATTACGCTTTGCTAATCCGCCCTACGCAAGAACACAAACTCCGTGTCGTCATAGGCGCGCCGCTCCAGCTCCTCGAAACCTTCAGGCGTCACGAACTGCGCGGCCTTCGCCTCTTCCACCACGAGCAGCGCGCCGGGCGTGAGCCAGCCGCCGTCGCGAAGGCTCGCGAGCGCCTTCTCGGCAAAGCCCTTGCCATAGGGCGGATCGAGGAACACCAGCGAGAACGGCTCGACGGGATGCGCGGGGCCGAGATCGGTCGCATCGCGGCGATACACCTTGGTGACGCCGCCGAGGCCGAGCGCCTCGACATTGTTGCGCAACAGCGCACGCGCCTCCGCGCCGTTGTCCACGAACAGCGTGAACTTCGCCCCGCGCGAGGCCGCCTCGATGCCGAGCGCGCCGGTGCCGGCGAAGAGATCGAGCACGCGCGCATCCGCAATCGGATCGTCATAGGCGTGCACGAGGATGTTGAACACGGACTCGCGCAACCGGTCCGCCGTCGGGCGGATGTCACGCGAAGACGGTGAGGCGAGATTGCGCCCCTTCAAACGACCGCCGACGACGCGCAACTTCAATCCTCCCGCGGCGTCAGGTCGCGTTTGCCGTGATAACCGCGCTTGGGACGGCGCGGCGGGCCGTAGCCGCTCGCCTCCATCTCGTTGCGCTCGCGCGCCTCCTCGCTGCCGGTGCGCTGCACCAGCACGCGGCGGCCCTTGCGGTCGTTGATGACGGCGCGCTTGCTGGCGGGCTTCTTCTCGCTGGTCGCGTCGTCGATGCGCGAAGATGACTTCGAGGACGCGTCGAACTGCGCGCCCGACTTCTCGATCACCTTGTCGCCGAGCTGCTCGCGCAGCACGCGCGCGCGGATCTCCTCGACCTGGCCTTCCGGAATCTCGCCGAGCTGGAACGGTCCGTAGGAGACGCGGATCAGCCGGTTCACCTCGAGGCCGAGATGGGCGCAGACATTGCGCACCTCGCGGTTCTTGCCCTCGCGGATCGCGAACACCAGCCAGACATTGGCGCCCTGGTCGCGCTCCAGCGTGGCCTCGATCGGACCATACTTGACGCCCTCGATCTCGATGCCGTTCTTGAGCTGGTCGAGCTGCGCCTGGGTGACGTCGCCATGGGCGCGGACGCGGTAGCGGCGCAGCCAGCCGGTGTCGGGCAGCTCGAGCGTGCGCGCGAGGCCGCCATCGTTGGTGAGCAGCAGCAAGCCCTCGGTGTTGAAGTCGAGCCGGCCGACGCTGATCAGGCGCGGCAGGCCTTCGGGCAGATTGTCGAACACGGTCGGACGGCCCTCGGGGTCGTCATGCGTCGTCATCAGCCCGCGCGGCTTGTGGTAGAGAAAGAGGCGCGTGCGCTCGCGCTCCGGCAACGGCTTGCCGTCGACCATGACGACGTCGTTCTTGGTGACGTCGAGCGCGGGCGAGTTGATGACGCGGCCGTTGACGGTGACGCGGCCCTGCGTGACCATCTCCTCGGCATCGCGGCGCGAGGCAAGCCCGGCGCGGGCCAGCACCTTGGCGATGCGCTCGCCGGCCTTCTTCGGCTTCGGCGCGTCGTCGCGGCGCGGCCGGCCCTCGAAATCACGATCGCGCTCGCGATAAGCGCCGCGGCCGCCGAAGGCGGGACGCTTCTCGAAGATCCTGCTGTCGTCCTCGTTGTCGCGGCGCGGACGGTCGCGGAAGCGGCCCTCGTTGCGCGGATGCTCCTGCCAGTCCATGCGGCCTTCAGGGCGCTGGCGTGGGCGATCGAACTTCGGACGGTCACCGCGTTCGCTGTCGCGGTCACGGGGCCGATCGAATTTCGGCCGCTCGCGAAACGGGCGGTCACCGGATGCGCGGTCGTCGCGCGAACGAGAGAAACGCGGACGGTCCTCGCCACGACCGCCCTCACGGCGATCGTCGCGCTGACGCCAGGGCTTCTCGTCGCCGCGATCGCGGCCGCCGAAATCCTTATCAAAACTCTTGCGCGGGCGATCCCCGCGCGGTGCGCGATCACCGCGATCGAAATTCGGGCGGTCTCCGCGCGGCTTGAAGCTACGTTCGCCACGATCCTCGCGCGGTCCGCGATCCCCACGGTCGCGTCCGCGATCCCCACGGTCGCGTTGGCGATCCGGCCCGCCTCGCGAAAATTTCCGTTCGCCGTCGAACTTGCGCTCTGGACGGTCGCCGCGCGGCGCGTAGGGCTTCTTGTCGCCGAACTTCCTGTCGCTGGAGCGGCCGGCCGAGCGTGCATCGTCGCGATCCCTGCGGGGCGGACGATCGCCGCGGCCAAAGGACGGGCGATCGCCGCGCGGCTTGAAGCTGCGCTCGCCGCGGCCTTCACTGCCGCGGTCGTCGCGCTTGAAGCGGGGACGGTCGCTGAAATCGCGGCGCGGTGCGTCGCCCTCCTCGCGGCGGCGGAATGGACGGCTGTCACGGTCGCCACGGGGCGGGCGGCTGTCGCGCGCGCCCTTACCCTCACCCTTGCCCTCGAAGCTGCGCTTGGCGAATTTCTTCTCTGGCCCGCGCGGCTTGCCGCTACGGCCTTTGGCCGGGCCTCGCCGGCCGCGGGAATCGTTGTCTTTGTCGCTGTCGCGAGGCATGACTAATCTCACTTAAGGGGTGGCGCGAGCATTGTGCGCGCTCGCTGCGAGCCGCATGCTCAGGCAAAATCGGTATCCACTCTTGCTGAAGGCGGAGCTAGTAGCAGGTTTCTGGCGATGATACGAGGCATGAAAGCCCCTTCTTTCATGGATTTGGCACTTCTGGCGGCCGAAAATGCCGGAAAAGCGGGCGAAGTTCCGATCGGCTGCGTGGTGGTCCGCGATCACGAGGTGATCGCCACCGGCGCCAACCGGACGCTGACCGACCATGATCCGACCGCCCATGCCGAGATCATCGCGCTGCGCGCGGCCGCCGCGAAGATCGGCAGCGAGCGGCTGATCGACTGCGACCTCTACGTGACGCTGGAGCCCTGCACCATGTGTGCGGGCGCGATCTCGTTTGCAAGGGTGAGACGGCTCTATTACGGCGCGGCCGACCCCAAGGGCGGCGCGGTGGAGTCAGGCGTGCGGTTCTTTGCCTCGCCGACCTGTCACCACACGCCGGACGTCTATTCCGGCGTCGGCGAGAGCGAGGCGGCGCGGCTGCTGAAGGAGTTCTTTCGGGAGCGGCGGTAGGTCGGAGTCGCGTAGCCCGGATGGAGCGAAGCGCAATCCGGGACAGTGCCGCGGCGAGGAGAGAATCCCGGATTTCGCTGCGCTCCATCCGGGCTACAAGATCGTCAGGCCAAGAAGAACTCGCGCAGCGCCCTCGCTGTCACATCGGGATTCTCCTCCGTGAGGAAGTGGCCGGAATCCACCGGCATGCCGGAGGCGTTCGTGGCCCATTGCTTCCACGTGTCCAGCGGCGTCGCGGCGGCCTGGGCCACGCCGGCATTGCCCCACAGGGCCAGCATCGGGATCGTGATCTTCTTGCCCGCCTCGAAATCGGCCTTGTCGAGGTCGTAGTCGAAATGGGCGCCGGCGCGGTAATCCTCGCACATCGCGTGGATGCGGGCGGGATCGCGGAACGGGGCGAGGTAGTGCTCGAGCGCGCGCGGGTCGATCGCGTCCAGCGTCTTCGACCTGGTCTGGCTCGCCATCTTGAAGCGCAGGAAGAACTCGCCTTGGCCTGCGATCAGCGTCTCCGGCAGCGGATAGGGCTGCGCCAGGAAGGTCCAGTGATAGATCTTCAAGGCATAGGCGCGGTTCATCCGCTCCCAGTAATTATAGGTCGGCAGGATATCGAGCACGGCGAGCTTCGACAGCCGGCCGGGATGATCGAGCGCGAGCCGGTACGACACGCGGCCGCCGCGGTCGTGGCCGGCGAGCGCGAAATGCACGTGGCCAAGGCGCTCCATGACCTCGACCATGGCTTTCGCCATGGCGCGCTTAGAGTAGGGGATGTGCAGCGCATCGCTGGCGGGCATGTCGGACCAGCCGTAGCCCGGCAGATCGGCGATGATCAGCGTGAACGCTTCCGCGAGCTCAGGGGCCACCTGGTGCCACATCACGTGGGTCTCGGAGAAGCCGTGCAGGAGCAGCAGCGGCGGGCCCTTGCCGCCGACGCGGGCGAAGATGCGGCCGAACGAGGTATCGATCCATTCGGCGGCAAAGCCCGGATAGAGGTCGGCGAGATCGGACATCTTGTTGCATCCTTGTTGGTCGGTCGCGGGGCCGCTCGCCAAAAAAGTGTCGAAAACAACCCCATGCACAGTACCGGTATTATCGTCGGGGCAACTAACCCCAACTGCTGATTGCACATTCTGGATTGTAGATGTGGCGGCGCGGTGACGCGAACGTCGCGATTCCGGACCGGCGCTTTTGGGGGCGCCGTCCGCAATGACGCGCTAATTTTTGGCCTTTTCCGCCTCCACCGCCTGCCAGCCGATGTCGCGGCGGCAGAAACCGTCCGGCCAGTCGACGCGGTCGACGGCTTGATAGGCGCGCGCCTGCGCTTCCGTCACAGTCGCCCCCAGCGCGCAGACATTGAGCACGCGGCCGCCATTGGCGAGGATCGCGCCGTCCTTCTCAACCGTGCCGGCGTGGAAGATCTCGACGGTGTCGACCTTGGCGGCCTCCTCCAGCCCCTGGATGCGCGTGCCCTTCTGGTAGTCGCCGGGATAGCCCTTCGCCGCCATCACCACGGTGAGCGCGGATTCCTTGTGCCAGCGCAGGTCGAAGTGCTTCAGCTCCCCGTCGCAGGCGGCGAGCAGCGCCGGCACGATGTCGCTCATCATGCGCAGCATCAAGACCTGGCACTCGGGATCGCCGAAGCGGACGTTGAACTCGAACAGTTTTGGCCCCTGCGTCGTCAGCATGATGCCGGCATAGAGCACGCCGCGGAACGGCGTGCCGCGCTGCTTCATGCCTGCGACCGTCGGCAGGATGATCTTGGCCATGATCGCGTCGTGGACGGCGGGCGTGACCAGCGGCGTCGGCGAATAGGCGCCCATGCCGCCGGTGTTCGGGCCGACGTCGTGGTCGAACACGCGCTTGTGGTCCTGGGCGGAGGCCAGCGGGATCGCCGTCTCGCCGTCGCACAGCGCAAAGAAGCTGATCTCGCGGCCCGGCAGAAACTCCTCGATCACGACCTCCGCGCCGGCCTCGCCGAAGGCGCCCTCGAACATCATGGCGATGGCGTCCTCGGCCTCGCGCACGGTTTTCGCAACGACGACGCCCTTGCCGGCGGCAAGGCCATCGGCCTTGACCACGATCGGCGCGCCCTGGCTCTGCACATAGGCGCGCGCGTCATCGGCATTGGTGAATCGCTTGTAGGCGCCGGTCGGAATGCCGAACTCGGTGCACAGCGCCTTGGTGAACCCCTTGGAGCTTTCGAGCTGGGCCGCGACCTTGCTCGGCCCGAACGCCTTGATGCCGGCGGCGCTGAGATCATCGACGATGCCGGCCGCGAGCGGCGTCTCCGGCCCGACCACCACGAGCTCCACCGCGTTCTTTTTGCAGAAGTCGATCACGGCGGCATGGTCGGCGACATCGAGCGCCACGCATTCCGCCTCCCTGGCGATGCCGGCATTGCCGGGCGCGCACCAGAATTTGGTCACCAGGGGAGAGGCTGCGATCTTCCACGCCAGGGCATGTTCGCGGCCGCCGGAACCAAGCAGGAGAATGTGCATCGAGGGCTCAGGATGAGGGGTTTTGCTGGAGGCGGAGGTCGCATGAATCGGGGTGGGGCTCAAGAGGAAACGGTGCGAACTCCCCGCCATTCGATGTGCTCGATCATTCCAGGCGCTTGCTGGCGAATGACTTTTCGCCATGCGAGCGATCGGCTACACGGGAATTGCATTTCCCCGTGTGCTCGCGGGCGCTGATCCAACAAGGCCCAAAGAATGACTGAGAAGCCGCAACCGGGCGCGCCCGCCCTGGAGAAAGGGCTGGACCTTCTGGAGGCGCTGGCGGGCGCTGCACGCGGGATGAGCCAGAAGCAGCTCGCCGAACGCGTCGGGCGCTCCGTCAGCGAGATCTTCCGGATGCTGGTGGCGCTGGAGCGCCGGGGCTATGTCGCGCGCGACCCCGCGACCGGCGAATACACGTTGACGCTGAAGCTGTTCCGCATCGCCTCGCAATTCCCGCCGACCGAGCGGCTGCTGAAGGCCGCGCTGCCGGTCATGGAGCAACTCGCCTCCCGCGTGCAACTGTCCTGCCACCTGACGGTGCTGCACGGCGAGCAGTTCATGGTGATCGCCCGTATCGAGCCGGAATGGCTGATGGGCTGGTCGGTCAAGGTCGGCGCGGTGTTTCCGCTCACCCAGCAATACGCTTCGGCGAAGGTTCTGGCGGCCTTTCAGCTCGAGGGCCGCCGCCAGGAGCTGGCGCAGGTCATCGCGACTAATGATCGGATCAGCATCAAGAAGGCACTTGCCGCGCTCGACCGCATTTCAGCGGAGGGAGGAAACTTCTCCAACGACGACGGCTATACGCGCATCCTTGCCTATAGCTGCCCTATCATCGAAGTCTCCGGCCGTGCGGTGGCCGCGATGACCGTGCCGCTGGTGAGGCAGGATCAGATCCCGGCAAGCGAGGCCAGCACCATCGCCGCGGAGCTGCGTAGCGCCGCCAGGATCGTGTCCGAGAAGATCGGCGGCGTTTCTTGACGCGATAGCCGACATTGTAGGCGCCGCCATGCCTGGACATGGCGATTCCAGGAGAAGCCTTCGAGGGAGTCCCTGTGATATTATGATCCGATGCAGCTAATTTTCATCTATGGGCAAGTCGCCTCAGGAAAACTGACTATCGCGCGCCATCTTGCCTCCGGGACAGGGATTGCGCTGTTTCACAATCACCTTGTCGTCGATGCAGTTGGCGCGGTGTTTCCGTTTGGCACGGAGGCATTCGCGCGTTTACGTGAACAATTCTGGATGGCCGTGTTTGAGGAAGCTGCCAAGCAGAGGCGATCGTTGATATTCACATTCGCCCCCGAGCCAACGGTGGCTGGCGATTTTCCGATCCGAGTACAAGAATTAGTGGAGCGCAATGGCGGTGAGGTCATCTTCGTAGCACTTCACCTGGAACAGGCAGAGCAAGAGCGACGCCTGGTCGATGAAGATCGTGCCGCATTCGGCAAGATGCGGGACCTGTCGCTACTGCGCACACTCCGACCGCAGTTCGATGCCTGCATGGCATCAATGCCCCAGCCCGCCCTCACCCTCGATGCAGGTCATCTGAAGCCGTCCGAGAGTGCCGAGGCTATCTCAAGCCTGATCTCGGCAAAGGCTAAGTGAGAGACCTAGACTAAAGCGTGATGAGATCAGGTTTGATTTGCGGCCTGGATTCACCCTTTTTGTTTCTCTTCTGCGCTTTTTCCATCGGAGCTTTTCGAGCGCTCTTCGAATCGATCGGCTCCCTTGGCCAGATCGTGCCCCATCTTGCTCTCGTTTTTCGCTTCGTCCTTGGACGTCGATTCCCGCAAGCCTTCAGCGGCCCGTTCGCCCGCCTTTGATGATTTTCGTTCGTCATCCATTGGTGGCTCCTCCCTGATAAAGACGCCTCCCAGGAAGCTCGCTGGTCTATCCCGGATGGACGTACCAACGTTCCAATCGGATCGCCTGGACATTGTTCCCAATTCCGTTGACGCTCTTGGTCGAGCCGCGACACACCCGGCATCGATGCGCCAAGCACGCTTCGACGCGGGCCCAACAGCGCTCGAACGTCTGCCTCGGGTCAAGCCGGCGTCGCCGGATTAGGCGACAAGCTCAGCTGGGCCAGAAGGCGACATTGTGAGTTTGATGTGTTAAGAGCGCTCCATAGATCACGCTCAAATGTTGGGTGCGATGAGTTGGAACGAAACAGCGATTTTGGCTGCCCGCCGGGAGATTCTCACGACCGCGCAAGACATGCTTGCTCGAAGGCTCACTTACATCGAAGGTGCGCGGAGGATCGTTGCGCTTGCCATGGCTGCACGCCTCGATGAGCGGGACCCCGATCTGCTTCCCTTTGTTGGCATAGATTCCGAGACTGACGCATTGCCGTTTGGTGAGATGAGGAAGTATTGGCAGCCGACAGCCCTGGCGGCGCTACAGCCAGAGATCAACGAGAAGGAGGCTTGGGCTCGCGATTTTGGCGAACCTCATTGCAAAAGCCTAGTCGTTCGCCTTTCAGATTAGCAGCGGTTGGCAGCCGCTTCCCACTTTCGGGTCACAAGCGGTAATGCTGGCCGATCAGAAGAATTCCGCTTCGTTCCTCCGGAGGCGGACAGGCTTTGATGCGTACACGCCCTTACGCCAGCGTCATTCCGCCATCCACGACCCAGGCCGCACCATTCACGTGTGCAGCTTCGTCGGACGCGAGAAAAGCAACGACGTTGGCGACATCCTGCGGCCGCCCATGCGTGCTTGCAACGTTTCGGCGCAACGCTATGGCGCCGTCACGCGCCCGGCTTTCCAATTCCCGGATCATGCGCGACTCGACCGGCCCTGGCAGAACGGCGTTGACCCTGATCCTCGTCTCCGCGACATCGAGCGCCGCCGTGCGTGTCAGCCCGAGCACGGCGTGCTTGGAGGCAACATAGCCGGCGAGGCCGGCGCGTCCCCGGATCGCCGAGGTCGATGCGGTGTTGATGATTGCGCCCGTCCCGCGCTGCATCATCCTGGCGATCACGTGCTTGAGGCCGAGAAACACGCCCTTGACGTTCACCTGCAGCAATTGATCGAACGTTTCGTCGGGATATTCGTGAAGAGGCGCGACGACACCCTCGATGCCCGCGTTGTTGGCGAAGATGCCGATCGGCCCCAGACGTGCTTCGGTCGCCTCTACGAATGCGATCGTATCCTGAGCGAGGGAGACATCCGCGCGGATGGCGAGCGCCCTTGCCCCGCCCTCCTCGACCAGCTGCGCGGTGGCGCGTGCAGCCGCTTCGTCGCGGTCGACGATCGCGACCGCAGCGCTCATCTGCGCCAACTTCAGCGCAATGGCGCGCCCGATATCGCCCCCGCCGCCCGTGACCAGCGCGACCGGCCGATCAGTGCCACTCACGACTTCAGGAACTCGCAGCCGCCATCCGCCAGCGGCCGCCAGGCCTCGGACGGCGCGATGGTCTTGACCAGCTTGTAATAGTCCCAGGGATATTTGGAATCACCGGGAGTCTTCACCTCGAACAGATACATGTTGTGCAGCTTGCGACCGTCGGCGCGCACGCTGCCCTTGCCGAACAGGGGATCATCGGTCGGCAGCTTCTTCATCTGCTCGACCACGGCCTTGCCGTCGCTGGAGGCGCCGAGCGCAGCGACGGCCTTGAGATAGTGCAGCGTCGTGGCATAGGCGCCCGCATGCAGCGCGGTCGGATAACGGCCGTTGTTGCGCGGAGCGAAGCGCTTGGTCCAGGCGCGGGTGTCGTCATTCAGATCCCAGTAGAAGGATTCGGTGAACTGCAGCCCTTGCGCAATCTTCAGACCGAGCGAGTGGACGTCGCTGAGATACAGCACTGTTGCCACGACGCGCTGACCGCCCTGGGGAATGCCGAATTCGACCGCCTGCTTGATGGAGTTGATGGTATCGCCGCCGGCATTGATCAAGGCGATGATCTCCGCCTTCGAAGCTTGCGCCTGCAACAGGAAGGATGAGAAATCCTGCGTGTTGATCGGCGTGCGGACGCCGCCGAGAACCTTGCCGCCGAATTTCTGCACCACGGTCTTGATGTCGCCTTCCATGGCGTGGCCGAAGGCGTAGTCGGCGGTGAGCAGGAACCAGCTCTTGCCGCCGCTCTCGACGACGGCGCGCGCGACACCCGACGAGAGCGCGTAGGTGTCGTAGGTCCAGTGCACGAGATTGGGCGAGCAGGACTTGCCGGTCAGGTCCGACGACGAGGCGCCGGAGACCAGCAGCGTCTTGTTGTTCTGCTGCACGACGTTGCGCACCGCGAGGGCGACGGCCGAATTCGGCGCATCGACGATGACATCGACGCCTTGCCGGTCGATCCACTCGCGCGCGATGTTGGCGCCGAGATCGGCCTTGTTCATGTGGTCGCCGCTGATGATCTCGATCGGCCGGGTCATCTTGGGAGACGATGCCTGGAAATCCTCGACCGCCATCTTTGCCGCCAGCAGCGAGCCCGGGCCGGTGACATCGGCATAGAGGCTGGACATATCCGTCAGCACGCCGATGCGGAGCGGCTTTGCTTCTTGCGCCCGTGCACCGAGCCCCGCCATGCCTAACGCCAATCCGCCGGCGCCAGCCAGCAGCCGGCGGCGGCTCACTCGAAATCGTGCTGCCATGGGCAGACCCTCCTTTGCCTTGTGCGTGTTTCTTCCCAATTTTCGCCGCCCGCATGTACATTGCACGCAGGCTGATCTTGTCGTTCAGGGTGTGAGGCGCTCGACGAGTCGCCGGTCCTCGACCTCGAATCCGCCGCCATAGACGTCCGAGACCATGAAATGCGCGCCGAGGATCTCCGGATCGAGCTCGGCAATCGGATCGTACGCGCTGGCGTGCAGCGTCATCGCGGCGCGGCCCGGCACCGGCTTGGAATATTTCAACGGCGTGCGGCGGTAGGCGATGTCCGCATAGGCCGTGCCGAGCCGCTCGGGATGCGGCAGACGGCGCACATGGATCTCACCGGCCGGCAGCTTATCGCCGTCGACGATGCGGACGACCGGCGCGGACGGATCCGGCGTGAAGGCGAAATCGGCGAGCGGAATGCCGCGGCGCCGCACCCATCCGGTGATCGATCCATCGGCATGCTCGTCGAAGGCGTAATGCGCATCCTTCTTGGTGTAGCCGAACACCTCGCGTCCGGCACAGATCCCCATGGGATCGCTGCAATACATGAAGATATGCGTCTCGGTGAACAGCCCCTTGTAGCGCACGGGCACCGAGATCATCAGATCGAACATCTCGCCCGCATGCACGGCGAGAGAATGGCCAGGCGAACGCATGAAGCGGAACGCCACGCGGTCGCTGGCGATCTCGAACGGCGTCTCTGCGAGCAAGGTCGCGACCTTGCCGGGCGCGACACGGGTCATGATCTCGACGGTCCGCAAGGTGCAGCCCCATTCCACCGGATAAGCCGGCGAATAGGGCGGATTGACCCCACTATTCGGCTTGAGCTGGTACTGCCCGAACATGCGTCCGCGCGGGTCGTCGGGATCAGTAACCGCAGTCATCGGGTCCGCTTCCTCTGAATCCATATATGATTTTACAATTTCATATATGAAAATTGAGGTTGGTCAAGTCGCCTTCCAGGGCGGTTCCCCGGCACCCCCGAATCGATTGGCGCTTGCCTGCGAAAATCCTTAACGTCGGGCCTGACCCCGAAATGCCGAATCGTTTGCTATGCCGCCTGCGGAACAACTGCTCAACGCGCCTGAATTCACCGTCTCCGAACTGTCCCTGTCCCTGAAGCGGACGGTCGAGGACGCCTACGGCCATGTCCGCGTCCGCGGCGAGATCTCCGGCTTTCGCGGGGCTCATTCCTCCGGCCATTGCTATTTCGCGCTCAAGGACGAGAGCGCCAAGATCGAGGCGGTGATCTGGAAGGGCGTGCATAGCCGCATGCGCTTCAAGCCCCAGGAGGGGCTCGAGGTCATCGCCACCGGCAAGCTCACGACCTATCCGGGCTCGTCGAAATACCAGATCGTGATCGAGGCGCTGGAGCCGGCCGGCATCGGCGCGCTGATGGCGCTGATGGAGGAGCGCAAGAAGAAGCTCGCCGCCGAGGGCCTGTTCGACGAGGCGCGCAAGCAGCTCCTGCCCTGGCTGCCGGAGGTGATCGGCGTCGTGACCTCGCCGACCGGCGCCGTCATCCGCGACATCCTGCATCGGCTGGAGGACCGCTTTCCCCGCCGCGTGCTGGTGTGGCCGGTGAAGGTGCAGGGCGACGGCTCGGCCGAGCAGGTCGCGGCCGCGATCCGCGGCTTCAACGCGCTCCCCGAGGGCGGCCGGATTCCGCGGCCCGACGTCTTGATCGTCGCGCGCGGCGGCGGCTCGCTGGAGGATCTCTGGTCGTTCAACGAGGAGATCGTGGTGCGCGCCGCAAGCGAGAGCATGATCCCGCTGATCTCGGCGGTGGGGCACGAGACCGACATCACGCTGATCGATTTCGTCGCCGACAAGCGCGCGCCGACGCCGACGGCGGCGGCCGAGATGGCCGTGCCGGTGCGCAGCGACTTGTTCGTCGAGGTGGGCGATCTCGGGCGTCGCACCCGCGCCTATTGGCAACGCGCCCAGGAGAGCCGCCGCAGCGAGCTGCGCGCCGCCGCGCGCGCGCTGCCGGCAGCCGGCGATCTCTTGGCGATCCCGCGGCAGCGGCTGGATTCGGCGGGCGCGTCCCTGCCCCGCTGTCTCAAGGCCAACACGCATGCGCATTTCCGCAGGTTCACCGCCGCCAGCGCGAAGCTGACGCTGCGCGTGCTGCACGGCCAGATCTCCCAGGCCGATCATCGCCTCACCGTGTGCGGCGAGCGGCTTGGTCTCTCCACGCGCTCGCTGCTGCGGCGGCGGCGCGACCGCTTTGCGGGACTGGAGGTGCGCCTGCGGGCCTCGAAGCTTGCGAATGCGCAGGCGCAGCGCAACGCCATTGCCCGCCAGCGCGAGCGCACCCATCGTCTGACTGAGCGGGCTCAGCGCGCACTTGTCACGCTGCTGCATCGGCTGGAGGCGCGGGTCGAGAACAGCGGCAAGCTGCTCTCCGCGCTGTCCTATCGCAGCGTGCTCGCGCGCGGCTTTGCCCTGGTGCGCGACGAGGCCGGCCATCCCGTGCATGCGGCTGATGCGATCGGCCCCGGCGCACGGCTCGAGATCGAGTTCGCGGACGGCCGCGTCGGCGCGACGGCGGATGCGGATCGGCCGGCGCCCGCGGAGAGGCGCGCGCCGGCGCAGGCGAAGCCGGCGGCGGAGACGAAGCCGGCTCCGAAGCGCGTGGCCAAGCCGGTGGATCAGGGCAGCTTGTTTTAGGGAGCGAGCACGGGCTCTATCCGCGTCATTGCGAGCGCAGCGAAGCAATCCAGAGTCTTTCCGCGGAGGGACTCTGGATTGCTTCGTCGCAAGGGCTCCTCGCAATGACGACGTGGAGGCAGCGCGTCGCCCATCCAAATCTACTTCAGCGGCACGACAATCCCGCCTCGATCGTGGTCCAGAAGCCGCAATGGTCCGGCGCGTGATGGGAGGCGCCGGCGCGGGCTTCGAACAGCAGGATCGCGACGGTGAAGACGATCAGGGCGGAGGCGAAGAGCGTGATGCGGTTGCGCATATGAGATGCGTTGAATCGACATCGTGGTCGAATGATGACGCGGCCACGTGCTGAAACCGCAGCCATGCGCGATCCGTAGATTTCCCCGTCGGCCACACTCCGTGCAGGGCGGTGGTCGATGCGGGGCTGTCCGCCTGACGTTGTTCCCCGGACGGCCCCGCTCGGGCAGGACGCGTAGCCCGGATGGAGCGAAGCGTAATCCGGGGTCGGGCCACACGTTGCATTGTCCCGGATTTCGCTTTCGCTGCATCCGGGCTACGGCACCGCCATCACCGCGCCAGCCATTGCGCGACGTCCTTTTGCGAGGCGGCACGCGCCTCGGCATCCTGCTCGGGTGCGGCGGCGTGCAACGGCGTGGTGGCGCGGTCGAAATCGTGATCGGCGCCGGGATAGACCACGATGCGCGCCAGCGCGCTGCGGCCGCGCGCGCCGTCCACCATCTGGCGGCAGGCCGGCGGCGAGGACACCTCGTCATCGGCGCCGATCAGGACCAGCGTCGGCACCCGCGTGCTCCAGCCGAGGCCCGCCGAGATCCGGCAATCCGGATAGAATGCGATCGCGGCACGGAAGTCCGGACCGGGATCGCGCCCCGCGCTCTGCGGACGCACGGCCCAGAGCAGCGCGCTCGCACCATTGGCCCAGCCGATCAGGCTGACACGGTCCCGCGCCACGAAAGGCTGCTGCATCAGCCAGGCGCGCGCGGCCGCGATATCGGCGACGCGTTCGCGCCGCGCCTTGACGTGCATCTCCTTGACGCGGCATTGCGGGCCGAGCTCGCGCGAGCCGTAGCTGTCGGGCAGCAGCACGGCATTGCCGCTCCTGAGCAGTCGCTCGGCCCATTCGCGATAGCGCGGCAGCACGGGATCGGAATGGCTACTCAGCCCGCCGCAGCCGTGCAGCGCGATCACGGCCGGAAACGGCCCCTCGCCCGCGGGCTTGTAGAGCTGCGCATGGAGCACCCCGGACGCGAGCGGAATCTCCACCGGCTGCGGCGCCGGGGCGGCGTGCGCGGCCGACATCAGCAGCGTCAGGAACAAAGCGGCGAGGCGAAGGCGCATCGAACTCTGCCGCAGGAGCTGCCGGAACCAGCGCCCCTTCGACTGAAGCTCTATCATGCGAAAACGGCGGCAAATCATCACGAACCGGTGGGTTTAACGGGCGGACAAGCCACCCCATCTATGCTACATCCCGTCCAACACATCGTGCCTTCCACGGTTTTCCTGGAGAGGCCTTCCGCGGAGACTTTCGACCGTGCTGAACAAGTTCGGCCCCTCGGGCCATGGCGAAGCGCAGGTGCAATATCTCGACGGCGATTTCCGCGTGATCTCGCCGGGGACTTACGTGCGCTGCGCGATCACCGACGTCCGCATCCCGCTCGACGAGCTGAAGTATTGGAGCGTCGATCTGCAGGAGGCCTATGCCACGCCCGCCGCGGTGCTGCAGCGGCATTTTCCCGGCGCACCGAAGCAGTCGTGATCCCTCGGCTCTCGTAACTCTCGCAGGGCGGGCAAAACCGGCAGACACACGGGGCCGGCGGTAACAATTGCAGACCGCAATTTCATCTGACTTCTCCTGGACGCGGCTTCATTCAATAAGATTGCGGCCATGAATGCCGGCTGAATGTTCGCCGATGTTTAAAATTGTCCGGCTCCCATTGGGGCCCATTTAAGCCGCCCCGCACCACATTGCCTCGGGATAAAGTGGCAATCGGGCAGGAAGCATGGACCTCCGGAGAATTTTCAGCCGTTCGTTCGGTGCACCTTCGAGCGCAAAGGATCAATTGCTCGAACGGTTCATCCGCGACGAGCAGGGCAGCTACGTGCTCATTTCTGCGGTGCTCATGCCGGTCCTGGTCGGCACCGCCGGCCTCGGAACGGAAGTGGGCTGGTGGTACTACAAGCACAAGAACATGCAGAGCGTTGCAGATTCCGGCGCGGTCAGCGCTGCGACGGCTGCCAGTGCAGGCGGCGACCCCCGGTCCGAAGCCAAGGCGGTCGCGGCAAATTATGGTTACACCGACGGCGCGAACGACGTCACTGTGACGGTGAACCAGCCACCGAAAACAGGCAGTCAAGCGTCGAACGCGCAGGCCATCGAAGTCATCGTCAGTCAACCGCAGCGTCGGCTGCTGTCGGCCTTGTTCGGCTCGGATCGCGTACCAATCACCGCGCGCTCGGTCGCGCTGCCCAATTCCGGCACCGGCTGCGTCCTTGCGCTCAACAGGAGCGCAAGCCCCGCCGTCAACGTCAGCGGCGGCAACCAGCTCAACCTGATCAAGTGCAATCTCTACAGCAATTCGAGCGCGAGCCCCTCGCTCAACGTCGCCGGCAGCGCCTCGGTGGCGGCAAACCAGGTCGGCGTGGTTGGCGACGTCTCCGGCGCGAGCAGCATCACGGCGGCCAACGGGATCAAGACGCACATCACGCCTGTCGCCGATCCCTATGCCGACGTCTCTCCGCCGACGCGGCCGAGCTGCAGCAATGCCAAGATCACGGTCAACGCCAACGGAAAGACGAACTCGCTCGACCCCGGCTGCTACATGGGCAGCATCACGGTCAACGCCGGCGCAGTCCTGAACCTCAATCCCGGCATCTACTATCTGGACGGCGCCAGCTTGAGCGTCGCCGGAAATGCCACCATCACCGGCAGCGGCGTCACCCTGGTGTTCACGGGCTCCGGCAGCGACTGGGGCACCGCCTCAATCGGCAGCAACGCGACCGTCGACCTGACCGGGCCGACCAGCGGCCCGACGAAGGGCATCGTCATGTACGGCGACCGCAACATGCCGGCCGGGACCAATTTCAATCTCACCGGCGGTGCTACGCAGAATTTCGGCGGTGCCATCTACCTGCCAAAGGCCAATCTCAGCTTCAGCGGCGGCAACGGCACCAGCACATCCTGCACCAAGATCATCGCGGATACGCTGACGTTCAGCGGCACGTCGAACCTGCAGGTCAATTGCACCGCGCTCGGCACCGCGACGATCGGTTCGCAGACCGCGCAGCTCGTCGAATGAGGTTTGGAGCGATGCAGATCCGGAGGTTCTCATTTAAGCTTGGCCGTCGATGGCTTGGTTATCTGGCGCGGCATGTGCGAATCGCTGCCGGCGATCAACGGGGCGTCGCGGCAGCCGAATTCGCCATCCTGGTTCCCCTGCTGTCTCTGATGGTCGTCTCGGTCACGGACATCGGGCTTGCGCTCTATCGCAAGATGCAGGTCGAAAATGCCGCGCAAGCAGGAGCCCAGTACGCGATTGCACGCGGCTTCGACACGAGCGGCATCGCGAACGCCGTCGCAAGTGCCACCAGCGCAACGAACATCACCGCTTCACCTCCGCCGGTCCAGTTCTGCGGATGTCCAACGAGTGCGGGCGTCAGCGCCACCAGCTGCGGAACGGTCTGCACCGGCGGTGCGCCGGCCGGGACATATACGACGGTCTCGGCGCAAGCGACGTACTATACGATCATCGATTATCAGATCGTGGCGGCTACCTACACATACACCGCGCAGTCCACCACGAGGCTGCAGTGAAGCTCACCGCATTATGGCGGGACACGCGCGGCACCACAGCGCTGGAATTTGCGCTGACCGCTCCCGTGTTCTTCCTGTTCATATTCGGGATCATCGAATGCGGGCTGCTGTTCTGGACTCAGCTCGGAATCCAGCATGGCAGCGAAATGGCGGCGCGCTGCGCGAGCGTCAACAACACGCTCTGCCCGAGCAGCAGCGCGATCACGACCTACGCTGCCGAGCAGGCCTACGGCCTCACGCTCCCGCCGGGGACATTCACCTTTGCCACGGCCGCGTGCGGCAACCAGGTCAGCGCCAGCTATTCATTCGAGTTTCCGCAGATCATCAACCTGTCCCCGATCACGCTGACCGCGCGAGCCTGCTTCCCGAGTTGAGGTCGCCGACAGAAAAATGGATTCTGCCATGCCAATCGCTTGCGTTCTACATTCCTTGCAGCCGTGGGTGAGTCGTTTCGCCCTGTGGTTGGATTCTTTGTTGCAATTCCGCGCCCTAGAGTTGTTTGATGAAGTTCTGCTGAAACAAAGCACTGCTATAGTGCAGGTTAGGTAATTGGCCCTGTTCTTTTTATCGCACAGACGATCAGGTCAACCAAACAGCCATCGAGCGTTGGAATTGGCGCGGTCTGTGAACGGGCTCATATCGAAGAGCCATCTGACGGGCGACGATCACCTTGAAAATTCGCGGTGGAATATCTGTAAATCGACAATCAAGCGATGGGGGTGATCATGCCCGCCATTTTCGACCTGCTCTATCGTGAATATTGCCGCGCCCGTCTCGCTGAGATGCGCAAACAGCTTCTGATCGCAGCTGAGCGCGCTGAAGCTGTCGCAGCGGATCATTATCCCGCGACGCTGAGTGATGATGAGAGAACGGACCCGCACCGCAAGACCGGTCTCGGCCTGCCGAATTGAAGCGGCTCCAAGACCGGCGATCACTCCCGCGTAGCAGTGACCAAGCAATTGGCAACAGTTTGGGAGACGGCAATGAATACACCCGAATGCTACACCGTCGTCGTCGCCTGCATGTCGTGCCTCACCATCATCGGATTGATGGCCGCCGGCGCGTGGTGAGCATGGCTCGTTGCAGACATGATTCCGACTTCGACATGAGTACAGCCGCCGCGTCGTCCGACGGCGGCGGCTGCGCTTTGGATCCGCAGATCAGCTTCCCGGCGGCGAATACGACACGATTCGCGACCAGGGCAGAGACCTTGCCTCACGTTGCGCGATCAGCGCGCACTGAACCTTCGCTCGCGCGCTCTGTATAGATGATCGCTGATCAATTGCCGCAGCTTCGCCAAGTCATCGAACTCGAGCTGAACGGCGAACGGCACGATGCCGTCAGGCACGCCTGCGCGGCCGCGCAAGCGTGCAAGATCCTTTTCCGTCGTCACCAGCGTGAGCTGCTCGCGCTGCGCCTCCGCTGCGAGCGCTGCGATCTCGCCGTCCGAAAACATGTGGTGGTCGGCGAAGGCGCGGGTGCGCGCGACGTCGATCCCGCTCGCACGCAGGGTACGGAAGAAACGCTCGGGATCGCCGATGCCGGCGAAGGCGAACACCCGCGTGCCGAGCAGCTGCGCGAGCGAGGCCGCATCCGGCTTCAGGCGCGCACGCAGCTCGGGCTTGTTCCGCTTGGCGATCTCCGCCGCGACATCGTTGGCGGCATTGCCGTCGCCGATCAGCACCAGCGCATCGGTGCGCGCGAGCTGCACCGCGAGCGGTGCGCGCAGAGGCCCTGCGGGAAACACCGCGCCGTTGCCAAGGCCGCGCTCGCCGTCGATCACGATCAGCGAGGCGTCCTTGAACAGGCGCGAATTCTGGAAGCCGTCATCCATCAGGATCACGGTGGCGCCTTGCGATTTCGCCAGCGCGACGCCGTCGAGGCGGTCGCGCGCGACCACGACCGGGACGTCGCGCGCCATCATCATGGGTTCGTCGCCGACGTCGGACGCATCGTGACGCTCGCGGTCGACCATCACCGGCCCCTTCAGGCGCCCGCCATAGCCGCGGCTGAGCACGACCGGCGTCTCGCCGAGCTCGCGCAAGAGCTTGGTCAAGGCCAGCACCGTCGGCGTCTTGCCGGCACCGCCGACATGATAGTTGCCGACACAGATCACGGGGATGCCGGCGTCCACGCCCTGGCGCAGCATGCGCCGTGCAGTGATCGCGCCGTAAAGCGCACCGAGCGGCCATAGCGCGTACGATTGAAGGGAGCGTGGCCGGTACCAAAAGGCCGGCTCACGCATTGGCGGCCCCCATCTCGATCCGCAACTGCAGCAGATAGGGCTCGAGCGCGGTCATGGTGCGATCGAGCGCACCGCCAAGCTGCTCGACCACGCCCGTGCCTGCGCGCTGCATCTTGTCGCGCATGGTGGGATCGGCCAGCAACTGGCCGAGCTGCTTGACGAGCGCCTCCTGCGTGTCGGCTTGCCGCGCCCCGCCGCTGGTATCGAGCGCTTCATAGACGTCGGCGAAGTTGAACACGTGCGGACCGTGGACGATCGCGGCGCCCAGCTTGATCGCCTCGATCGGGTTCTGCCCGCCATGGTGGATCAGCGATCCGCCCATGAACACAATTCCCGAGAGCCGATAGAACAGGCCGAGCTCGCCCATGGTGTCGGCGACATAGACGTCGGTCGTCGCGGTCGGCAGCTCCTCGCGCGAGCGCAAGCTGGGCTTCAGGCCCGACGCCGTGACGAGGCCTGCGATCGATGAGCCGCGATCCGGGTGCCGCGGCACGATCACGGTGAGAAGCTGCGGGAAGAAGCCGACCAGGCTGCGATGCGCCGCGACCAACATCTCGTCCTCGCCCGGATGGGTCGAGGCCGCGACGATGATCGGACGCCCGCGCGTCATCGCCATCAGCCGTTCGAGCTTGGCGGGGTCGGCCGGCGGCGCGGGCACGTCGAGCTTGAGATTGCCCGTCGTCGCGACGTCGCGGCCGCCGAGCGCGGCAAAGCGCTCGGCATCTTTCTTCGACTGCGCAAGACAGATGTCGAACCGCGACAGCAGCGCCGAGATGGTGCCGTGCATGCGGCGCCAGCGCGGGAAGGAACGCGGCGACATCCGCCCGTTGATCAGCACCATCGGCACCCGGCGCGCCGCGCCGGCGAGGATCAGGTTCGGCCACAAATCGGATTCAATGAACAGCGCCAGCGACGGCTTCCAATGATCGAGGAAGCGCGCAACATAGCGCGGCGAGTCATACGGCACGTATTGATGGATGACGTCGGGGGGAAAGCGTTTTGCGACGACCGCGGCCGAGGTGACCGTGCCCGAGGTGAGCAGGATGCGCAGATTGAGATCGCGCAGGCGCTCGATCAGGGCGGCCGCCGCCAGGACCTCGCCAACGCTGGCACCATGAATCCAGACCAACGGGCCGTGCGGCCGCACGTCGGCGGACAGGCCGCGCCGCTCGCCGACGCGGGCGGGATCCTCCTTGCCCTGCTTCAGCCGCCGCTTGATCAGCGCAGGCGCGAGTGGCACCAGGCCGGCGGCCAGGCGCCGATACATCCGCAGCGTGATCGGCAGCGCAATGGGCAGCGACTTAGGCATCTTCCGGTCCCGGACGGCCGAGCTGCGCATAGGCGCGACGGGTCGCCTCGTTCAACGTGTCTTCCAGCTCCTGCCGCAACGTCTCCATCATGGCGGCGTCGGCATCTGCGGGAACGTGGATTTCCTTGATGCCGACCAAAGCGCCCCGCCCGAATGGCAAATTGATGGTGGTGCGATCCCAGTTCTTGAGCCGGACGAAGCGGCTGGTCGCCATCGCGAAAGGCATGATCGGCCGTCCCGATTCCCGTGCCAGCATGATAATGCCGAGCCCGACCACGCGCGAGCGCTTGGGGACATCGGCGGTCAACGCGACATTACAACCGGCCTGGAGCGTCCGCACCATTTCCTTGAAGGCGCCGACGCCACCTTTGCGGTGGAACGCGCCGCCATGGTCGCCGGAACCGCGGATCGTACCGATCCCGAGCCGCTCGGCGGCGATCGCATTGAACTCGCCGTCGCGGTGCCGGGAGATCAGCACCTTGGCCCGATAGGAGGCCTTGTTCTGGTTCTTGATGAAGGGCGTCAGGAAATGCTGGCCGTGCCAGAACGCGAAGATCGCAGGGAGCTGCGGCTCGACGCGCTCGTAGACGTCGGGCGGATCGAAGGTGAAGGTGTTGGTCCGCCAGACCAGACGCAGATATTCGGCCGCCAGGACCCCGACGGCACGCTGAAACCAGCTGCTTCGCAGCGTATTGCGAAGCAGTTTCTTCAACGCGCCGGTTCTTGATTCGGATCGAGCAGCCGATGCAGGTGGACGATGAAGTAGCGCATCTGCGCGTTGTCGACCGTGCTCTGCGCCTTGGCCCGCCAGGCGGCGTGGGCGCTGGCATAGTTCGGATATAGGCCGACGATGTCGACCTCGTCCAGATTCTTGAAGGTGTTGTGCTCGAGATCGACGAGCTCGCCGCCGATGACGAGGTGGAGCAGTTGTTGCGGGGCGCTATCTGGCATGAGTTCTGTTCCTAAGGGGCTGCCCGGCAAAGCAGTGTTCGAGAAGCACCACGAATGCGCCTTAGGCTATCGGACGGTTGCGAAAATGCGCGACAATGCCCGCATGACGTTCGCGTCCCGCTGCCACCAGCACCCCGTGCGCCACTTCCCGGCGGTTATAGAGGATGGGTTCTCCGGAGAGGTCGCTCATCCTACCATCCGCTTCCTGCACGATCAAATCGGCCGCCGCAAGATCCCAATCATGGCTGTTGCCGCCCGCAAATGCCGCATCCAGCGCGCCATCGGCGACCCGGCACAGCCGCAGCGCCAGCGAGCCGATCCGCCGGTGCAGCTTGATCTCGCCGAGTGACGGCTTCAGCCGCTCGACCAGCGGCTTCGGGCCGGCGACGCGGGCGAAGTCGAGTTCGGATCCGCCTGTCGCGCGCACCGGCTTGTCGTTGAGCGTCGTGCCCTTGCCGCGCACCGCGAAGAAGAATTCGTCGCTGGCCGGGGCGAATACGGCGGCGAGCACCGGCGAAGCGTCCGCCACCAGTGCGACGCTGACGCACCATTCGTCATGGCCGCCGAGATAATTGCGCGTGCCGTCGATGGGATCGACGATCCAGGTCAGCCGCCGCGACAGCCGCGCCGCATCGTCGGCGCTCTCCTCGGACAGCCAGCCATATTCGGGCGTTGCAGCACGCAGGCGCGATTCGAGCAGATCGTTGACGGCGATGTCGGCCTCCGACACCGGCGAGGACGCGCCCTTGGTCCACTTCCTCAGCTCGGTGCGGAACATCGACTGCGCCAGCGCGCCCGCCTCCCGCACCGTGTCCTTCAGCAGCGCCGCGTCGCGGGTCAGGAGGGTGTGGTCGAGAGAATGCGCGTCAGCGTCCGCCAAGCGTCAAACCCTCGATGCGCACCGTCGGCGCATTGATGCCGTAGCGGAATTCGAGATTGTTCGCAGGCTGCATCGACCTGAAGATCTCGAACAGATGGCCGGCGATCGTCACCTCGCTGACGGGATAGGTGATCTCGCCGTTCTCGATCCAGAAGCCGGAGGCGCCGCGGCTGTAATCGCCGGTGACGCCGTTGACGCCGGAGCCGATCAGGTCGGTGACGTAGAAGCCCTGCTTGATGTCGGCGATCAGCTCGGCCGGCGTTGCAGAGCCGGGCTCGAGATGCAGATTGTACGGCCCCGGCGAAGGCGAGGAGGACACGCCGCGATGGGCGTGACCGGTGGTGGTGAGGCCGAGCTCGCGCGCGGTGGCACAGTCGAGCAGCCAAGTCGTCAACACGCCGTCGTCGACCAGCGCGGTCCGCTTCACCGCGACGCCTTCGGCATCGAAGGTCTGCGAGCGCAGCCCGCGCTTGCGCAGGGGATCGTCGATGATGCGGATGTTCTTCGCAAACAGCTGCTGGCCGAGCTTGTCCTTCAGGAAGCTGGTCTTGCGCGCGATCGAGGCGCCGTTGATGGCGCCGACGAGATGGCCGACCAGGGAGCCGGCGACGCGCGGATCGAACACCACCGGGACCTTGCAGGTCTCGACCTTGCGCGGATTGTAGCGCGCCACGGTGCGCTCGCCGGCGGAGCGGCCGACGACCTCCGGCGACAGCAGATCGGCGCCATGCGGCGCCGAGGTGAAGTCGTAGTCGCGCTCCATGCCGGTGCCTTCGCCCGATATGGCGGTGGCGGAGATGCCCTGGCTGGAGCGCAGATAGGAGCCGTGGAAGCCGGTCGAGGTGACGAGCACCATGCCGCCGATGCCGGATGAGGCCGAGGCGCCGCCGGACTTGGTCACGCCCTTGACGCCGAGCGCGGCAGCTTCGGCCGCGAGCGCGCGGCGCTCGAGCTCGGTCGTCGTGGGCACGGCGGGATCGAGTAGGTCGAGATCGGGAAAGTCGCGCGCGAGCAGCGCGGGATCGGCAAGGCCGACATATTTGTCGTCGGGCGCGACGCGCGCCATCGCAACCGCACGCTCGGCGAGCTTGGTGACGGCATCGCCGCTGACGTCGTTGGTGGAGACCACCGCCTGACGCTGACCGACCAGCACGCGCAGACCGACATCGTCGCCCTCGGACCGCTCGGATTCCTCGACGCGTCCGTCGCGGACCTCGACGCCCTGCGAGACACCGCGCACCGCGACCGCGTCGGCCGCATCCGCGCCGGCGCGCTTGGCCGCCTCGACCAGCCGCTGCGCGAGATCGGAGAGCGCGGACTGATCGAACAGGTCGCGATTGGCGGAAGGCGAAAGCGTCGGGCTTGGTGAAGAGTTCACGAACGAAATCCTGTTGGGGCGGGGTTCGGGACCGGAACCCACAGATGTGCCCTGATAGCGCGGACTTCAAGCATTTTCAGCCCGCCAAAAGCTCAGATTCGCGACGTCGGCGCAACGTCTCGTCAATCATGCACGCCAAGGTCTTGTCAATCATGAGGAGCGAGTGACGGTGGGTTAACCAGCCTTTTTAAGCGGTTTCGGACCGCCCGGCGCTAAGGTCCTCGCATCGACCGGGAACATAATCCTGGCGGGGAGAACGAAGCCGTGAGGCGTCAAACAGCAACATGCGGGGCCCACCCCGCCGGGTCGAGCCGCTCCCTGCGGCTCGACCCTCTTTCCCTTCCGGTCCGCTTCGATGCGCATGATCCGCGCGCCGACGGACATGTCAGGCAGATCGAGCTTCATCGCGAGCGTGTCGTGCTGCGCCGTGCCGTGCGCGGCATGCAGATGGCGATCAACGTGCGCGTCGCCGACTTCACCGGCGTTGCGCTCCGCGGCAATGACGAGACGCAGACGCTCGTCCTCGTGCATCGCGATCCTTCGCTGTCCATCCCGCTACTGATCAGCGCGGACGCGGACGAGATCGCGCAGGCCTGGGCGATCTGGAGCGAGATCTTTGCGCTGCCGCAGCTCGACGAAGGCGCGCGCAAACCCGCACCGCGCCGCCGCCGCGCCAATGCGATCCGCGCCCGCCGTCCGAAATTCTTGATGCGCCGGCGCACCGCAATGGCGCGCGAGCTGCCGGTTCATCAGGGCGAGCGCGAGATCATCGCGAGGAATTGACGGTGCCGTAGGGTGGGTTAGCCCGAAGGGCGTAACCCACCTCTTTGCTTTTCGCGCGGATAGAAGTTGGTGGATTACGCTTCGCTAATCCACCCTACGCATTTTCGCGTCACGCCGCTCGCATCATCGCGTCCGCGAGCAATCCCGCAAACAGCAACAGGCCCGCATGCTTGTTCGACTTGAACAGGCGAAGGCAGAGCGCGCCATCGGCGATATTCAGCCGCACGATCTGCCACACCAGATGCGCGGCGAAGGCGGCAAGCCCAAGCCAGGCCGGCCAGCGCGCTTCGCCAGATGCCAGCGCGACGCCGATCAGCATCACCGCGAGCCCGTAGAACAGGACCAGCGCCTGGCGCGTATGCGCGCCGAACAGGCGCGCGGTCGACTTGATGCCGATCAACGCGTCGTCCTCAGTGTCCTGATGCGCGTAGATGGTGTCATAGCCGATCACCCAGGAGATCGCGCCGGCATAGAGCACGAGCGCGGTGGCGTCGATGCGGCCGAAGGTGACGGCAAACCCCATCAACGCGCCCCAGGAGAAGGCGAGCCCGAGCACGATCTGCGGCCACCAGGTGATGCGCTTCATAAAGGGATAGATCGCGACGATCAGGAGTGAGGCGATGCCCGTTGCAATCGCGAAGCGGTTGAACTGCAGCAGCACCGCAAGACCGACCAGCGCCTGCGCGACCATGAAGACCAGCGCCTGCCTGGTGGTCACCTGCCCCGACGGCAGCGGCCGCGAGCGCGTGCGCTCGACCTTGCCGTCGAGGTCGCGATCGGTGATGTCGTTCCAGGTGCAGCCGGCCCCGCGCATGACGAAAGCGCCGATGAAGAACAGCACGATGGTGAGCGGCAGGCCGCGAACGTCATGCGCCATGCCGGCGGCCAGCGCCGCCGACCACCAGCATGGCATCAGGAGAAGCCAGGAGCCGATCGGGCGATCGAAGCGGGACAGGCGCAGGTAAGGCCGCGCCCAATGCGGCGCGAGCGTATCGACCCAGTTGCCGGTGGAATCGGCAACGCGGGCGGATGTATCGCTCATCGGGTCAGGACGTTGCCGTTGAGCGTATCGAAGGTGCTGCCACCCTTCCTGCCGGCATTGGCCTCGGGCGCCGAGCCCGAGCCCAGCACCTCGCTCAGCGACGGTCCGGCGGGCCCGCGCGGCTGGTTCTGCATCTGTTGCGCGACGTTGCAGACCTTCGTCGCCATGGCCTCGGTGTTCTTGTGACCTTCCTTCAGCTGCGCACCGATCTGGGGCGGGATTCCGCATTTGGCGGCATTGGTCTCGATGTACTTGATCATCTTGACTTCAGCCTGGCTGAAATTGCGGATCAGCTTGCAGGCCTCGTCCGGCTGCGCGCGACGATCGCTCGCGGCCTTGATCAGCTTGCCGCGCTTCTCGGCTTCCTCGCGCAGCGGAATGAATGCCTTCATGCAGTCCTCGCCGGGACCGGCCTGCGTCGGGGGAGCCGCGCTGAAGGCGCCAGCGCCACCGATCGGGGCAGCACCGTTCACGGGAAAGGACGATTGCGGCGCCGCACCGAGCGAAGCAGCGGGTGCCGAACCGTTAACCGGAGGAAATGGGGAATTGGCGGCAGGCTGGTTGGGCAGCGGCGCCGGGAACGCGCTTTGGGCAGTCGCGCCCGCAGCACCCATGGCCACCATGGCGGCAGTGATCGGAACCATCAAATGGCGGATCATCAAGACAGTCTCTCCGGCAGGAGCTTACGGGTTCAGGGCTTCCCAATTGAAGCGCGACCAGCGTGTTCGCGTTTTTACGATTCCCGCCGGCGCTTAACAACCCGTGGAATAGGGCGAGAGCGCGGCGCTGGGACGCACCAGTTCGGCAATATTTACCCCCGAAATGGCGCCTTTCGGTTAAGAACGGCCGGTAATCGGATCCCAAGCGATGCCTTCCCACGATTTTCGCGCCCCCCGCCTGTTCGTCGATGCCACCCTGGCCCAGGACGCCAGGGTGCCGCTCGACCGCGACCAGAGCAACTATCTCGGCAATGTGCTGCGGCTGGCGGCCGGGGCCGAGGTCCTGGCCTTCAACGGCAGGGATGGCGAGTGGCAGGCCGCCATCGAGGGCCGCAAGCGGCCGGACGGCCTCGTGATCCTGCAGCAGACCCGGCCCCAGGACCATCTCGCCGACCTCACTTACGTCTTTGCCCCGCTCAAACATGCCCGGCTGGACTACATGGTGCAGAAGGCCATCGAGATGGGCGCCGCCGCCCTGCAGCCGGTGCTGACCCGGTTCACCCAGGCGTCCCGGGTGAACACCGAGCGGATGCGCGCCAATGTGGTCGAGGCGGCCGAACAATGCGGCATCCTCAGCATCGCCAGCGTGGCCGAGCCGGTGCCGCTGGAGCGCTTCCTGAGCCAGCGGCCCGCCGACCGCCTGCTGATCTTCTGCGACGAGGCGGCGGAGGTCCAGAATCCCATTCAGAGCCTGCAAGGCGCGCGCGAGGTCGGACGCGGTATCGACGTGCTGATCGGCCCCGAGGGCGGTTTTGCCGAGGAAGAGCGGGCGCTGTTGCTGCGCCAGCCCAAAATCCTGCAGCTGGCGCTCGGCCCCCGCATCATGCGGGCGGACACCGCCGCCGTGGCCGCGCTGGCGCTGGTGCAAGCGGTGCTGGGGGATTGGCGCGGCAAAAGCGCCTGATCCTGCGCATTGCCCACCCGTTAAGCGATTGATCCTTTGGAGGTCGAAACCGCTGTCGGGCCATGCTAAGGGCTGCGCCAATTCGCCTCCCCTTGCCTAACCCGGTTCCGCCGGGACGATGGACCCGTGAGATGACCGCGACTGCCACCTCAAATGCTGCCGGCTCCGCCGCCTGGGCGGATACGCTGCTCTTGTCGTTTGCGCAGGCCGGCTACGTCAGGGCCGAGCCCGCCATCCTGCAGCCGGCCGAGCCGTTCCTGGACCTGTCCGGCGAGGACATCCGCAAGAGCCTGTACCTGACCACCGACCTCTCCGGCGAGGAGCTCTGCCTGCGCCCGGACCTGACCATTCCTGTCGCGCGCGACTATCTGGCCTCGGGGCGCGCCGGCCAGCCGGCGGGGTTCAGCTATCTCGGTCCGGTGTTCCGCTACCGTAGCGGCCAGGCCCGTGAATTCCTCCAGGCCGGTATCGAATCGTTCGCCCGTCAGGACCGCGCCGCGGCCGATGCCGAGATGCTGGCGCTGGGGCTGGAGGCGACGGCCGCCTTCGGCGTCCGCGACGTCGAGATCCGCACCGGCGATGTCGCCTTGTTCAATGCGCTGCTCGACGCCCTCAATCTCTATCCGGTCTGGCGGCGCCGCCTGGTCAAGGATTTCAACCGCAAGATCAGCCTGGAGCAGGATCTGGAGCGGCTGGCGGCCGCGACCACCGCGACGCGCAGCGAGTATGAGGGCGTGCTGGCGGCCCTTGCCGGCTCCGACCGCAAGGCGGCGCTCGCCTTCGTCACCGATCTGATGTCGATCGCCGGCACCACCAATGTCGGCGGCCGCACCACGGCAGAGATCGCCGATCGCTTCCTTGAGCAATCGACGCTGAAGGGCGGCGCGCTGCCGCGCGAGGCGATCGCCGTGCTCAAGCGCTTCCTGTCGATTTCGGGCAATCCAGACGACGCCATCGCCGAGCTGCGCGCACTCACGACGGACGCGAAGCTCGATCTCGCATCTGCGATCGATCAGTTCGAGAGCCGGGTCGGCTTCATGGCCGCGCGCGGCATCAACGTGAGGCAGATTCGTTTCTCGACCGCGTTCGGGCGCGGGCTCGATTATTACACCGGCTTCGAGTTCGAGCTGCATCACAGCGGCAACGGCACCGAGCCGCTGGTCGCCGGCGGCCGCTACGACGGGCTGATGACCCAGCTCGGATCAGCTGAGCCGATTCCGGCGGTCGGCTTCTCGGTCTGGGTGGAGGCGCTGAACCGGATCGGCCGCAAGGTGGGAGCTTAAGTTATGAGCGCGCCATTCGTTCTGGCCGTTCCCTCCAAGGGCCGCCTGCAGGAGAACACTGAGGCCTTCTTTGCCCGTGCCGGCCTCAAACTGTCGAAGGCCGGCGGCGCCCGCGACTACCGCGGCACCATCGCAGGCCTCGACAATGTCGAGGTCGCCTATCTCTCGGCGAGCGAGATCGCCGCGCAATTGTCGCGCGGCTTCGCGCATCTCGGCGTCACCGGCGAAGACCTGGTGCGCGAGAACATCGCCGATGCCGACAAGCGCGTGTCGCTGATCGACGGGCTCGGCTTCGGCTATGCCGACGTCGTCGTCGCGGTGCCGCAGGCCTGGATCGACGTCCGCACCATGGCCGACCTTGACGACGTCACCACCGGCTTCCGCGAGCAGCATCACATGCGGATGCGGGTCGCGACCAAATTCGTCAACCTCACCCGCGGCTTCTTCCAGGCTCACGGCATCAGCGATTACCGCATCGTCGAAAGCGCGGGCGCCACCGAAGGCGCGCCGGCGGCCGGCAGCGCCGAGCTGATCGTCGATATCACCACGACCGGCGCGACGCTCGCCGCCAACGGCCTGCGCGTGCTCGACGACGGCGTGATCCTGCGCAGCCAGGCCAATCTGGTGGCCGCCAAGGAGGCCGACTGGTCGCCGCAGGCGCGCGAGACGGCGCGTGTCATCCTCGATCACATCGCAGCACGGGCGCGGGCCAACAAGTACCGCGAAGTCCGCACCCGCTTCCGCCAATGCGATGCCGCCCTGCTCGGGGAAGCCCACAGCCGGTTCGGCGTGGAGGCCCCGTTCGGCGGTCCGACCTCGTCAGGCATGCTGACCCTGCACTGCCCACCGGGGCAGCTCTACGCGCTGGCGAGCTTCCTGCGCGAGCATGGCGCCGAGACCGTCTCGGTGGTGTCGCTCGACTACGTGTTCGACCGCGAGAATCCGCTGTTCGCCAGGCTGGAGGCGTTCCTGCGGCGGTGAGCCCAAGGTTTGTTCAGCTTTGCGACAGCAAACGGCAGCTACCATATGCGGTTGAGAAGACCTAAACACCTCTGGAACCTTGATCGATGACGCTGGGCTCTGACGTATCCGGCATGACGACCACCGCAGCCAGCGCAGCCGCGAAGGGGCTGTCGATCGTCATCCCCGTCTACAACGAGGCGGCTGGCCTTGCCGGCCTGCATCAGCGCATCTGCGAGCTCGCCAAGACCCTGCGGCAGCGCTATCGCCTGTCCTGCGAAGTCGTCTATGTCGACGACGGCAGCAAGGATGCGACGCTGTCGATCGCGCGGTCATTGCCGGCCGACGCTATCGACGTCCAGGTGGTGTCGCTGTCGCGCAATTTCGGCAAGGAGGCCGCGCTGATGGCGGGGCTCGACCATGCCCGCCTCGGCGCGGTGATGTTCATGGACGGCGACGGCCAGCATCCGCCGGCGCTGGTGGAACAGCTGGTGCGGCACTGGATCGATGACGGCTATGACGTCGTCTATACCGCCAAGGCGCATCGCGACAACGAGTCCTTCCTGCGCCGGGTCGCGGTGCACGGCTTCTACGCGCTGATCAATTGGGGCGCCCGTCAGAAGATTCCGGAGGACGCCGGCGATTTCCGCCTGCTGTCGCCGCGCGCGGTCGCGGCGCTGAGGCAGCTGCCGGAACGCAACCGCTTCTTCAAGGGCCTCGCCAGCTGGATCGGTTTCCGCCAGATCCGCGTCGACTACGAGCCCGCAGCGCGTGCCCATGGCGTCACCACTTTCAACGCCGCGAGCCTGCTTGGCCTGTCGATCGAGGGCCTGACGTCCTTTTCAGTGGCGCCCTTGCGCTTCGCCAGCCTGCTCGGCGTCATTCTCGCAGGAGGCGCCTTCCTGTTCGGCCTTTCGATCCTCTGGGAGGTGTTCACGACCGGCAAGCAGGTGCCCGGCTATCCTTCGCTCGTGATCGGACTGATGACGATCGGCGGCGTGCAGCTCATCA
Organism: Bradyrhizobium sp. NBAIM03; assembly: GCF_020194055.1. Classification (NCBI taxonomy): domain Bacteria; kingdom Pseudomonadati; phylum Pseudomonadota; class Alphaproteobacteria; order Hyphomicrobiales; family Nitrobacteraceae; genus Bradyrhizobium; species Bradyrhizobium sp. NBAIM03. The sequence continues at coordinate 83,223 of NZ_JADYVS010000029.1, forward strand.
TGATCGGCATCGTCGGCGAATATATCGGCAAGATCCTTTCCGAGCTGAAGGCGCGCCCGATCTACTTCGTCGCCGAGCACAGCGAGAAGCATTCCGAAGCCGATGATGCCGCGAGCAGGACGGCAGCCGAATGAGCGTGGCCGCGAGCCCGCGGCGGATCTGGCTCTGCGCCGACGATTACGGCATCAGCCCGGGCGTCAACCGCGCCATCCGCGACCTGATCGAACGCGGCCGCCTCAATGCCACCTCGGTGATGATGGTGGGACCCGCGGTCGCGCGCGGCGACGTCGAGGCGCTGCAGGCTTCGGCAACGCAAAGCCCGCGCTGCGCGATCGGGCTGCATGTGACGCTGTCGGCGCCGTTCCGGCCGCTCACCATGCATTTCCGCCCCTTGGACGGCGACATGTTCTTCGCCTTTCCCAAGCTGCTGCGCGCCGGACTGATGCGCCGGCTCGACCGTGAATTCATCCGCAACGAGGTGAAGGCACAGCTGGCCGCCTTCATGGACGCGTTCGGACGCACCCCCGACTTCGTCGACGGTCACCAGCATGTGCAGCTCTTCCCGCAGGTGCGCGACGGTTTTGTCGATGCGGTCAGCGAAGTCGCGCCGAACGCCTGGGTGCGCCAAGGCGGCCGCGACCTGCCGCTGCGGCAGCGGCTGGCCTCCCCCAAGGCCATGGTGCTCGATATCCTCAGCGCGCAATTCCGCCGCCGCGCCGGCAGCGCCGGCCTCAGCTTCAACCCCGGCTTCGCCGGCGCCTATGATTTCACGCGCGCCGCCGATTTCGGCGCGCTGATGCGGCAATTCCTGGAAGGTCTCCCCGACGGCGGCCTCGTGATGTGCCATCCCGGCTTTGTCGATGATGTCCTCACCGGCCTCGACCCCATGACCGACGTCCGCGAGCGCGAGCACGCCTATCTCGCGGGCGATGCCTTCGCGCGCCTGCTGGCCGACAGCAACGTGACACTGCAGTGAACGGCGAAAAGCGGCCCAGAGGCAGCTTGTCGCATACCGAAATTTAATCCGGCCGGCACTGTTGGGGCCATAATGGAACCCTACATCTCCTCTCGCGCTTGGTTTGGCGCGAAGGAGACAGATCATGACGCCGCAGGAACGCCAGCTCGTCGACGACCTTTTTGACCGGCTTTCTAAGCTGGAGAATGCACAGCGCGATCCCGATGCGATCGCCGCGATCTCCGACGGGCTGCGCAAGGCGCCCGGCGCCATCTACGCGCTGGTGCAGACCACGCTGGTCCAGGACGAAGCGTTGAAGCGCGCCAATGCCCGCATCCAGGAGCTGGAAGCGGCCCACGCGCCCGAGCAGGCGCAGTCCGGCGGCTTCCTCGACACCATGCGCGACACATTGTTTGGCGGCGGCCCGTCCCGCGGCTCGGTGCCGAATGTGCCGCAGCGTGAGCAGCGTCCGGCTTGGAACACCGGCCAGGCGATGCCGCAAGGCCAGCCGGGTTACGGCGCGCCGCCTTACGGACAGGCTTACGGCCAAGGTCCGGGTCAGGGCGCTCCGCCGATCGGCGGTGGCGGCGGCTCGTTCCTCGGCACGGCGGCGGCAGCCGCGGCCGGCGTCGTCGGCGGCTCGCTGCTGCTCTCCAGCATCCGCGGCATGATGGGCGGATCGCACCAGCAGGGTTTTGGCGACAGCAACGCGCTCGGCGACCGCAGCGCTGGTGGAAGTCCTTGGGGCGGCGGCGATCAGTCCGGCGGCTCGCTGGCGCGCGAGGCCGGCCTCGATGACATCGGCTCGAACCGGGAATCCCGCCAGGGCTTCTTCGACCAGGCGTCGAACGAGCGCGACAACTACGACCAGAACTACGGCAACGATCACGACGACAGCTTCGACACGGCCGACAACAGCGATTTCGGCGGCGACGACGACGGCGGCAGCGATTACGCGTAGGCCATTCGACCGACAGATGTGGAACGGCCGCCTCCGGGCGGCCGATTTCTGTTCAAGCAGAGCTCAACGCACTTCTCTGCCACCACACGCCATGATGCCATTCGATATAATATGACTAGTGCGTGCGTTGTCGGACAGCACCGTGCAGAACGTCACGAGGTGCGCCTGACTTCACCATGCCGGGCGAAATCGTCCTCCGACACACGCCGCCGTAGACTCCCGGATTTCCAAATTAGGACATGGGTGTTCAATTGGAAGAACACACTGCTTATGCCACACATCGTGGCTGCCTCTCTTGGCTACAGTCGGGGGTTTTAAGAATGAGTTCACTTCAACAGCGCATCGCGACCCTGAGCGACGTCACGACCCATCTCATCACCGAATTGTACGAGTTGGAGGGACTGCACGAGCGCCTCAGGAAGGCAGAGCTGTCGGTGCGGCGGCTGAACCGCTCGGCTCGCGCACCGCATTCGGCTTCATCAGCTCGTCCTCGCCGCTCCGCTGTCCCTCGTCGCGGGTCGAGGCACCGTCAGCGGACGTAGGACTATTCAGGCGGACGTTTGGCGGCGGCAGCGTCCCTTCGACGCCGCGCATTTCGAGCCGACGCGGCACCCGGACTTGATCGCTCCATCGAGCGCATGACGCTTCACATCACCACGACCTTGGTGCCGACATTGACGCGGCCGTAGAGATCGATGACGTCCTCGTTGCGCATGCGGATGCAGCCGGAGGAGACGTTGGTGCCGATGGTCCAGGGCTCGTTGGAGCCGTGGATGCGATAGAGCGTCGATCCCAGATACATCGCACGGGCACCGAGCGGATTTTCCGGGCCGCCTTCCATGTGCCTGGGCAGATCGGGCCGGCGCGCGAGCATTTCCGCCGGCGGCGTCCAGTCCGGCCATTCGCGCTTGGCGGTGATCGATTTCACGCCGGACCAGGTGAAGCCGGGACGGCCGACGCCGATGCCGTAGCGCAATGCCCGGCCGTTGCCCTCGACGAGATAGAGGAACTTGTTCGGCGTATCGACCACGATCGTGCCGGGACTTTCCTTGCCGCTATAGTCAACGAGTTGTTTCTCGAATTTCGGATCGAACGGACGCTGCCGCGGATCGACCGCCTCCTGCTGCAGAGACGCGCCCTGCTGATATCCGCCTTGTTGATACCCACCTTGCATCTGCGGCTCGCCCATCGGCGGCAGGCGCCGCTGGTCGTAATAGCCCGGCTGCTGCTGATACACCGGCCGCTCCGGCGCGTAGGCCGGGCCGCGGCCGGGGCCATCGCCGAACAGGAATTCGATGAAGCCGCCGCCCATGTTGGAATGGGACGCCACGCGCACCGGCGCCGGCGGCACGCGCGGCTGGTACAGCACCGCGGGCGGATCGTTCGGCACGCTGTTGTCGAAGGCGCCCGCGTCGTTCGCGCCGGCCATGAAGGTGCAAGCGCTGCCGAGCAGCGCGACAGACATTTTCTTGAACATCGACGTACTCTGTACTGTTTCGTCTAGATCACATGCGTCGTGGAGAGCCGGTGGCTGATCCGCGCTCTTCGACGTGGTCAATAAAAAGCAAAAGCCGTTTTGTTTGGTAAACGGACAGCGCGTTTGGATTCACCACGTCGCGAGCGCGCCTGCAATTTGGCGATCAGCGTTTATTTTCGATGAACGCCGCGCGGTGATGGTTAATCGCTTCTTTGCGCCGCGTCGCGCGCGGCCGATCAGCAGTTCCTGCTGTGAACTTCGTGTTAAATCGCTTCTGCCTACAAAGACGCGTGAGTGAGGTGGGGGGAGTATCCTGATGGCTGTTCACCGCAAGCGTTTTCGCGTCGAAGATATCGTCGGTGGCGAGATGCCCATTGTAGACGTAACTGAAGAGGCACTCCCGATGCATAGCGAGATCATGGCCGAGCTGCGCGCGATCCGCGCCCAGATGGCGAAGGGCATCGTCGCGGCCCCGCTGTCCGGCAGCGCTGCCATGGCGGCGATCGACGCCTCGACCGCGCACGAGCTTGCCGAAGCGCGCACCATGCTCGATACCTACCGGGCGCAGATCGAGCAGTGCGAGAAGCTGAAGGTCGAGCTCGACCTCATCCACGACGCCATCGACCGCACCAAGCGCGAGATCGCGACGCTGCACGGCAAGAGCTTCGACGGCGGCGAGATGGCCAAGGTCAACGGCGAGCTCGGCGCGGTGGTCGGCGGCACCGAGCAGGCGACCCAGCAGATCCTCGAAGCCGCGGAATCGATCGACCAGGCCGCCAGCGCGATGTCGAAGGTGGACTCGATCGATCAGCAGAAGCGCCTTGCCGACGACATCCAGGAACGCGTCATCTCGATCTTCGAAGCCTGCAACTTCCAGGACCTGACCGGCCAGCGCATCAGCAAGGTCATGGGCACGATGAAGTTCATCGAGCAGCACATCAACGCGATGATGGAGATCTGGGGCGGCGTCGACGCGATCAAGTCCCATGTGCCCGCGCAGGTCGACAACCGCAGCGAGGACGAGAAGCTCCTCAACGGCCCCAAGCTCGCCGGCGACGTCGGCCACGCCTCGCAGGACGACATCGACGCGCTGTTCGACTGAGCGGCGACGACATCGGAATAACAAAAACGCCGGCCTTGGGCCGGCGTTTTTTTGTTTTGGCCGGTGCAGATCGTGAACTCTTCTTCCCTTCTCCCCTTGTGGGAGAAGGTGGCGCGAAGCGCCGGATGAGGGGTTCTCTCCACTCGCAAGACCGTTCGTGAGGAGATAGACCCCTCACCCGTCTCGCCGCTACGCGGCGAGCCACCTCTCCCACAAGGGGAGAGGGTAAGAGACCGTCACGCCCTCGGCGCGCAGCGGACGTAGACCATGTTGCCGTAGCGGGTGCCAGCGTCCTTGTCGATGAAGCGGGTGATCATGACGCGACCGTCGAAGGAGACGATTTCGCGGTCCTGGTCGCCGGGGGTCGGGCCGGCCGGCCCGATGTAGTTCTTGCCGCTCGGCGAGCCCTTCAGCCGCAGCTCCTGCGGCGTCGCCTGGTCGGCGAGATGCATGATCACGCCACCGGAGGAACCGGCGGTGATCACGTAGGGGTTCCTGCATTGCTCACGCGCCATCTTCTCGGTGCGGGCGCGATCGGCCGGGTTCTGGAACGAGGCGAGGCCCCAGCGGCCGACGATCTCGTCGGCGCGGATGCTGGCGGGCATTTCCGGCGCGACGCCAGGTTCGGCTTCGGGCGGCGGCGGGGACGACGTGAGGGACGGCAGGTTGAAGCCGCCGCCGCAGGCGCCCAGCAGCAGCGCCAGACAAGAGGCGGCCGCCAGATTGGCAACCGTGCGCGCGTGAGCCGAACTGATCATGGCATTCCCCCGAACAAAACCATGGCCGCACCCCTCCCGCAGCCAAGCGCAAAACCGCTGCCGGAGCAATGACGTCGTTCTTTACGGCGACGCCCCGAGCGAGTTTCCAATGCCACCATCCTATATCCGCCTCAACAATCGCTTAACCACCTTTGCTTGACAGGATCGCGGCCAAGCCATATTTCCGGACCCACTATTAGCACTCGGAAAGCCCGATTGCTAAGCGCGCCGTTCGATCCTCGACGCGAGGGCGGACGGAAGCGCCGCCCCACCGACCCCACTACTTCCGAAGCGAGCCTCCAAAGGGAAACGTCATGGCTAAATCCAAATTTCGTCCGCTGCATGACCGTGTCGTGGTCAAACGTATCGACGCCGAGGAAAAGACCAAGGGCGGCATCATCATTCCGGACACGGCCAAGGAAAAGCCGTCCCAGGGCGAGGTCGTCGCCGTCGGCCCCGGCGGCCGCGACGAGACCGGCAAGCTGATCCCGATCGACCTCAAGGTCGGCGACCGCGTGCTGTTCGGCAAGTGGTCGGGCACCGAGGTCAAGATCGACAACGAAGAGCTCCTGATCATGAAGGAGTCGGACATCATGGGCGTGCTGGCCTAAGGCCGTCCGCCTGAACAGCCGCTGAATGTCATGCCCGGATCCAGGCGATCCGGGCATCCATCGTTCCGCCGCACGGCACAAGACAACACACATCACATAACACGAGGGATTGCAGACCATGGCTGCCAAAGACGTCAAGTTTTCCGGAGACGCGCGCGATCGCATGCTGCGCGGCGTCGACGTTCTCGCCAACGCCGTCAAGGTGACGCTCGGCCCGAAGGGCCGCAACGTTGTCATCGAGAAGAGCTTCGGCGCCCCCCGCATCACCAAGGACGGCGTCACGGTCGCCAAGGAGATCGAGCTCGAGGACAAGTTCGAGAACATGGGCGCCCAGATGGTGCGTGAGGTCGCCTCCAAGACCAACGACCTCGCCGGCGACGGCACCACCACCGCGACCGTGCTGGCCCAGGCCATCGTGCGCGAAGGCGCCAAGGCGGTCGCCGCCGGCATGAACCCGATGGATCTCAAGCGCGGCATCGACACCGCGGTTGCCGCCGTCATCAAGGACATCGAGAAGCGCGCCAAGCCGGTCGCCGCCTCCTCCGAGGTCGCCCAGGTCGGCACCATCTCGGCCAACGGCGATGCCGCCATCGGCAAGATGATCGCCCAGGCGATGCAGAAGGTCGGCAACGAGGGCGTCATCACCGTCGAGGAGAACAAGTCGCTCGAGACCGAGGTTGATATCGTCGAGGGCATGAAGTTCGACCGCGGCTATCTCAGCCCCTACTTCGTCACCAATGCCGAGAAGATGACCGCCGAGCTCGAGGACGCCTACATCCTCCTGCACGAGAAGAAGCTCTCGGGCCTGCAGGCCATGCTGCCGGTGCTGGAAGCCGTGGTGCAGTCGGGCAAGCCGCTCGTCATCATCGCCGAGGACGTCGAGGGCGAGGCGCTGGCCACCCTGGTCGTCAACCGGCTCCGCGGCGGCCTCAAGGTCGCGGCCGTCAAGGCGCCGGGCTTCGGTGACCGCCGCAAGGCCATGCTGGAGGACATCGCGATCCTGACCGGCGGCCAGCTGATCTCCGAGGAGCTCGGCATCAAGCTCGAGAACGTCACGGTGAAGATGCTCGGCCGCGCCAAGAAGGTGGTGATCGACAAGGAGAACACCACGATCGTCAACGGCGCCGGCAAGAAGCCCGACATCGAGGCCCGCGTCGGCCAGATCAAGGCGCAGATCGAGGAGACCACCTCGGACTACGACCGCGAGAAGCTCCAGGAGCGCCTCGCCAAGCTCGCCGGCGGCGTCGCGGTGATCCGCGTCGGCGGCGCCACCGAGATCGAGGTCAAGGAGAAGAAGGACCGCGTCGAGGACGCGCTCAACGCCACCCGCGCCGCGGTTCAGGAAGGCATCGTCCCGGGCGGCGGCGTCGCGCTGCTCCGCGCCAAGAAGGCGGTCGGCCGTCTCACCAACGCCAATGACGACGTCCAGGCCGGCATCAACATCGTGCTGAAGGCGCTGGAAGCCCCGATCCGCCAGATCTCCGAGAACGCCGGCGTGGAAGGCTCGATCGTGGTCGGCAAGATCCTGGAGAACAAGTCCGAGACCTTCGGCTTCGACGCCCAGAACGAGGACTATGTCGACATGGTCGAGAAGGGCATCATCGATCCCGCCAAGGTGGTGCGCACCGCGCTGCAGGACGCCTCCTCCGTGGCCGGCCTCTTGGTGACTACCGAAGCCATGGTCGCCGAGATGCCGAAGAAGGAAGCTCCGCCCGCGATGCCCCCCGGCGGCGGCATGGGCGGCTTCTAAGCCTTCCGTTCCGTGACAGAGTTGCGAAGGCCGCCTCCGGGCGGCCTTCTTTTTTGCCGACCCTGCCCGTTTCGCTTTCCGATTCAACCAGCGGCCAAAACCCACTACGGTGGCGCGCCGATTCTGATTGTTTGGGCATGATCCTAGAGACCGCTTCACGCTTTCCGGATCATGGCCGTTGCGCGAGGATGTCATCGATGCGTGCGCTTCTGGTTTGCTCCACGGCCGTTCTGGCCCTGCTCGCCGTTCCGCCGCAGGCCTCCGCCCAGATGAAGCTGTCGCCGAAGGCGACCGCGCCGGGGGGAACCGAGACGCGCTATTTCACCGCGATGGACGGGCTGATGGACGGCAATGCCGACGTGATCCTGAAGGAGACGCGCCAGGGCAAGACGCTGACCGCGGCGGTGCTCGACGTCTGCTACCCCATCGCGAAGAACTCCGACCGCAAGGACCGCTTCGTCGTCAACCTCCAGGTCGCCGGCCAGACGCTGACCGGAACGACGCAGAGCATCAGTGAGAAGTCGCCGGTCAGCGTCAAGCTGACGCGCAAGCAGTCCGGCGACATGTTCGAATTCCGCGGCCAGATCGCGGTCGGCCAGGCGGTGACCGAAGTGACCTCGCCGGACAATTCCGATCTCAGCGAAAAGGAATTCCTGGACAGTCAGGCCTCCGACGACGGCATCACGCCGCAGCCGAAGGATTTCACCGACGTCTCGCCGGAAGCGATCGCGGTCAAGGTCAAGCTCGATGCGGCGACCGACTTCCTGAAGAGCCTGAAGGGCCAGGAGGTCGAGGTGACGCTGGCGAGCCTCAATGTCGGCTGCGACGCGCTGCGCGCGGGCGAGCAGACCATCACCATGTCGGTCGATCCCGAGCGCGCCGGCGCGCTGCTGGCGAAGTTCAAGGCAATGCCGGGCGTCACCGCCGCAGGCTGGACCGCGGGCATGACCGAGATGGACCGCACCATCCGCTTCCCTGCGGCCGACTGGCGCGAGGGCGACAAGATCAACAAGGGCAAGCTTGCAACGGCGGTGGCGAGCGTGCTGAGCAGGACGCTCGCCGCAAAGCCGGTCACGCAAAACTTCAACCCGGCCACCGGTAGGCTCAAGCTGGTGTTCAAGCGGCCGAACCAGGACTTCCCGGCGCTCGAGCTCACCGACACGATCGAGGTCGCAGGCCTGGTCTCGCCCGACAAGCCGGGCACCACGGACAAGCTCATGCTCTGGATCGGCAGCCCGGCGACCACGACGGCCGACGAGGGCAGCGGGGCCAGGCTCAATCTGTCCGACGATGCCAGCCTCGACGAAGAAGGCGATCTGCCCGACGACAACGGCTCGATCGAGGCGCTCGTCAAGGAGCTGAAGGGCCAGCGCTGGGACGCCGACAAGTCGGTGTGGAAGTAGGCTGAGACAGCCACCGCTGTCATCGCCCGGCTTGACCGGGCGATCCAGTACTCCGAGACAGCAGCGATGGAATCGATAGGCTGCGGCGTACTGGATTCCCCGCCTTCGCGGGGAATGACAGAGGCCTAATTCCCCGTCGTCCTGAAGCGCAGCGGCTTCGGGCCGACCAGCGTCAGCACGTCGCCCTGGCGCTTCCAGGTCTCGACGCTGCCGAGGGCTGCGACGAGCTCGTCGTCGGCCTGCGCTCTCGCCGGCGGACAGTTGCGGTTCTGGATCTGGCCGGGCACGAAGATCACGGTGTTGCCGGCGACCGAGAACTGGCCCTTGCCGCCCTTGCACCAGAGCTCCAGCACGACCTCGCCATTGTCGCCGATCTCGATGTTGGGAATCCGCTTCGAGCCTGCCTGCGGCAACGCCTCCAGCGTCATCTCGGTGCCGAACGGAAACCCCTCCTGAGCACGCGCGAGTGTGGACATCGCGAACATTGCAACCGCCGCACACACCAATCGCTGGAACGAAACCATGAGACCTCTCGACCGACCTGACTTGCCGCACCTTCTATGAGACGGCGGGGGCGTTGAGAAGGTTCGCGCATGGTCGATGCAGGCGCACCGGCATGGCGAAGCCCGGGGCGCCTTCGAAGACCACGCCGAACGAGAAAGCGATCGGCAGCCAGTTGCAGCCGCGGCGCGAAGTTCTCGCGCATCCGGCGGTTCCCGTCCGCTCACAAGGTCGCGAAATCCCGGAGCACCCTGCCCCGCACCGGCGGGCACCATGCTAGGGTTGCTGGCTGCGACAATCCAACGCAAATTGCAGAACTTGCGACTTTCGTCTAAGCGCGCCCATTTCCGCCATCGCCTCAGCTATTTGGCTCTGGGCATCGTGCACATCCCCTGAGGAGATCCAGCTCTGTGAACAACATCCGCGCCACGCTCGCGATCGTCTGGCGAATCGCCATCCCTTATTTCCGATCAGAGGACAAATGGGCCGGCCGCGGCCTGCTCGCCGCGGTGATCGTGATCGAACTGCTGCTGGTCGCCATCGATGTGCTCGTGAACCAATGGTACAGCCGCTTCTACAACTATCTCCAGGAGCGCGACTGGAACGGCTTCGTCTGGGAGCTGGGCGTCTTCACATTGCTCGCGAGCGCCAGCGTCGCGCTTTCCGTCTACCAGCTCTATCTCAATCAGTGGCTCCAGATTCGCTGGCGGCAATGGCTGACGCGTCACTATCTGGCCGAATGGCTGAATAGCGCGACCCACTATCGGATGCAGCTCAAGGGCGATGCGGCCGACAACCCGGACCAACGCATCACCGACGACGTCAGGAGTTTCGTCGAGCAGACTCTCAATATCGGCATCGGGCTGCTCTCCTCGATCGTCACGCTGCTCTCGTTCGTGGTCATTCTGTGGGGGCTGTCGAACGCGGCACCGCTGCATATCTCCGGCCTCGACTTTCCCATCCCCGGCTATTTGGTGTGGGCGGCGCTCGTCTACGCGATCTTCGGCACCGCGCTCACGCACTGGATCGGTTCGCCTCTCGTCAATCTCAACTTCGAGCAGCAGCGCTACGAGGCCGACTTCCGCTTCAACCTCGTCCGCGTGCGCGAGAACTCCGAACAGATCGCACTGCTCAAGGGCGAAGGCGCCGAACGCGAACGACTGCTGCACCGCTACGGCTATGTCGTCGGCAATTGGTACGCGATCATGAGCCGGACCAAGCGTCTGACTGCTTTCACGGCGAGCTATTCCCAAGCCGCCGTGATCTTCCCCTTCATCCTCACCGCGCCTGCCTATTTTGCCGGTAAGATTCAACTTGGAGGGATGGTGCAGACCGGCTCCGCCTTCGGCAGCGTGCAGAAGGCCCTGTCCTTCTTCGTGAGCGCCTACCGATCCCTGGCCGAATGGCGTGCGGTGGTTGCCCGTCTCGATGGCTTCGAGATGTCGGTCGCCTCGGCGGTCAATCTGCCGGCGCATGAGCCTGCCATCGCGCTGGAAGTCGCCGGCCGCCATATCGACCTCGAGCAGCTCTGCGTGAACCTGCCCAACGGCACGCCGCTGGTGGCCGCCAAGGCCTTCACCATTCAGGCCTCGGAGCGCGTGCTGGTGACCGGACCGTCCGGCTCCGGCAAGTCCACGCTGTTCCGGGCCATCGCCGGCATCTGGCCGTTCGGCACCGGCACGGTTGTGGTCCCGGAAAAGGCAAAGCTGATGATGCTGCCGCAGCGGCCCTATTTCTCGGTCGGTGTGTTGCGCGATGCCGTGGTCTATCCGGCAGCGCCGGGCGCGTTCGACGCCGCGCAGGTCCGCGAGGCCCTGATCGCGGTCGGGCTGCCCGATCTCGCCGAGCGGCTGGACGAGGACGGCCACTGGAACAGGATGCTCTCGCTCGGCGAGCAGCAACGTCTCGGGCTAGCGCGCGCGCTGCTGCATGCGCCGGACTATCTGTTCCTGGACGAAGCCACCGCCTCGCTCGACGAGCCGTCGGAAGCCCGGCTCTACCGGCTGCTGGCGGAGAGACTGCCGCAGGCCACCATCGTCTCGATCGGCCACCGCTCGACGCTCGATGCCTTCCACACCCGCAAGGTGGCGCTCGTGAAGGACGGTGCGATCCACGTCGTCGGCGGCGAGCGGACTGCGGCGGAGCCGAGCGCCGCGCGCTGAGGCGAGCGCTGGGTAGCCGCTGATCATCAAGTTCGAGTCGTCACTCCATACACGCGTCAAGCCCGGCCATGACGGCGTGGAGAAAAGCAAAAGGGCGGCAGGTTGCCCTGCCGCCCTCGCGAAGTCGTTTCGGGAAGAAGCTTACTTCAGATTGCTCATCGCCGTCAGGTCGAACGAGAGCTTGGCCACGCCGGCCGCGCTGCACCAGTTGGAGCCGAAGCCGCCCGGGTTGATGGGGGTGAAGCTTCCGGTGAACTTCGCGGTGTGATCGCTGGTCAAGGCGTTGCAGTCGCCCTTGTTCAGGTCGGTGTCGTGATAACGCAGATCGAGCGTGAACACCTTGTAGGTGAAGCCGACGCCGACGTTCCAGGTGTTATAGCTCGGCTCCTTGATGCCGTTCGCATAAACCGGATCGCCCGCGATGCCGTAGAAGATGTCGGAAGTGCCGAACCACTGCCGGCCGAACTCACCCGACACATACATGCCGACGCCGCTGGCACCGAAGATTGTGCTCGGGGCGGTCCACTTGGCCGTGATCGAGGCGTAATTGCCCCAGGCGCCGAGGTTCAGGAAGTTCGGCGAGTAGTACTCGTTGAAGCCGACCGTCCACTGGTCGTTGATGACGACGTTCAGCTTGGCGTAGGCTTCGAAGAAGCTGGCGTCCTTCTTGGCGAAGTTGCCGTTGATCGGAAGGCCGATTGCCCCCTGCGAGTAATCGATGTCGCCGCCACAATTGCCCTGAGCCAATGTGTACTGCGAGCCGAAGCATTGTCCGCCCGGATAGAGGTAGCCCCAGAGACCGAAGTCGAAGGCGAACATGCCGAAGGTCGGGCGGATACCGCCGTAGAAGTCGACTTCCGCCGCAGCGCGGTTCGGGAAGGAGATGCTCGAGGCGGACGTACCGACGTAGAGCTGCAAGTCCTTGGTGACGTTGTAGCGAGGCTCGAAATAGGCCGTGACGGCCGGCTTATGGTTGGACTGGGTGATGCCGCGGAAGACGTAATCGCTCATGATGCCGCCGCCGAAGGCGATATCCCAAGGATCGAACGCCGGGGGCGGCGGGGCTTTCAATGCCTTCACGCGCAGATCTGCCGCGAACGCCGAACCCGTCGTCACCATTGCCAGCGCCGTTGCCAACAAAGCCACTTTTTTCATTTCGATCCCCATCTACCCGTTCTTACTTAGCAGTCGCCCCCGGAAGCCCCCCGGGGCATGCGGCCTACCTGCAAAATTGCGTCACTGCGGCAATTTGGATCGATGGACAGGAACCGTGAAGCAAAAAGCACGGGCATCTGCCGACTTTTTAGGCGTTTTGACGAATTCACGAAAGGTTGTCAGGCTGTGTGGCTTCTCGATCACATTATTTGCATTCCAAGGTGCAGTGCAGACCCGTGTAAACCCGGGGATCGCCAGGCGGCGTGACACCTTCGCTACGAATCAGGGTGGGCCCGGAGCGCCAGCCGCCAAGGGCGGCTTCCGCGATGCAAAAAGGCCGCAGCACCGGGGGGTGCCGCGGCCTTCTCGTTACAATCCCAAGTAACAATCCCGAGTAACAGTCCCGAGTGACAGTCCGAAGGCGATGAGAGACCGCCTTCCTACCCCTGCCCCTCGGCCGGCGCCGCTTCCGCAGAAGACGAAGGCATCGCCCAGCTTGTCTCGGCGGGCGCGGGAGTCTCCGCCGGTGCCGACGGCTTCGGAGCAGGCGCTGCCTTCGCCTTCTTCGGTGCCGCCTTCTTCGCGGCCTTCTTCGGAGCAGCCTTCTTGGCCGCCGACTTCTTTGCAGTCGTCTTGGCAGCCTTCTTCGGGGCGGCCTTCTTGGCAGATTTCTTGGCAGACTTCTTGGCGGTCTTCTTGGCCGCCTTCTTCTTCGTCGCCTTCTTCGCGGACTTCTTCGCCGCTACGGCCTTCTTGGCCTTTTTGGCCTTCTTGCTTTTCTTCTTCTTCGCTTTCGCCATCGTGGTCCTCCTGTTGCCGCCGAACAATGCTTGATCGGGCGTCTTCAGTCGTCACCTCGGGAGGACAGTTCGGGCTCCTGAAAGCTCAAACCTGCGCGTTCAGTGCCGGCCGCGCCCCGCCCGTCGCCCAATCGAGAAGCTCAATCGTGTGTACGACCGGAACTGACGTGCCACTGGCAATCTGCACCATGCAGCCGATATTGCCCGCGGCAATCATGTCCGGCTTGACGCTCGCGATGTTGGCGACCTTACGATCACGCAACCGACCCGCAAGCTCGGGCTGGAGAATGTTGTAGGTCCCCGCCGAACCGCAACACAAATGGCTCTCGGGCACATCTTTCACCACGAATCCATTCTTGGAAAGCAATTCTTTCGGAAGCCCTGTGATTTTCTGTCCATGCTGCAACGAACACGCGGAGTGATAGGCGACGACGATGTCGTCCGCTCGCGCCGCGGTCGCAAGCTCGAGGCCGGCGACGTATTCGGTGATGTCCTTGGCGAGCGCCGAGACCCTCGCAGCATCGGCCGCGCACGCTGTGTCCTCGCGCAGGAGATAGCCGTAATCCTTGATCACCGTGCCGCAGCCGGAGGTCGTCACCAGGATCGCGTCGAGCCCCTCGCCGGCCATTTCCTTCCGCCACGCCGCGACGTTGGCGCGAGCCCGTGCCAGCGCATCCTCGTCGTTGCCGAGGTGATGGGTCAGCGCGCCACAGCACTGCTCGTCCTTGACAAGGACGACCTCGATGCCGTGGCGGGTCAGGAGACTGATGGCGGCCTGGTTGATGCGCGGCGCCAGCACCTGCTGGGCGCAGCCCTGGAGCAGTGCCACACGGCCGCGCTTCTTGCCCAGCGCCGCGAACACGCTGCCGGCGGCGGGCCCTGCGGGCGGCAGCCGGTCCGGCGCCAGCGCCAGCATCGCCTTGATGCGCTGGATCAAGCCCGGCGTCGCCGCAGGCCGGGGTGTCGGCAGCAAGACGCCGAGCGGACGGGCGAGCCGCGCCAGCCACATACTGACGCGAAAGCGCTGCGGGTCCGGCAGGACGAAGGCCAGCACCTGGCGCAGCAGCCGCTCGGTCAGCGGCCGCCGATAGCGCTGCTCGATTTGCACCCGGGCCTGATCGACCAGGTGCATGTAGTTCACGCCCGAGGGGCAGGTCGTCATGCAGGCAAGGCACGACAGGCAACGGTCGATATGCTTGACCACGTCGGCGGTCGGCGCCTGGTCCTTCTCCAGCATCTCCTTGATCAGATAGATGCGGCCGCGCGGGCTATCGAGCTCGTCGCCGAGCAGCACATAGGTCGGGCAGGTTGCGGTGCAGAAGCCGCAATGGACGCAGGCGCGCAGGATCTTGTCGGCTTCCGCGATATCGGGGTCGGCGAGCTGCGCGAGTGAGAATTCGGTCTTCATCAGCCAGCGCTCCGCGTGAGCCGCCCCCGGTTGAGGATGGTCTTCGGATCGAAGCTGGCGCGCACCCGCTCGCTCAGCGCGGCAATGCCAGGTGCCTGCGGATGGAACACGTCGACCTCGCGCCTGATATCCTCGGCGGCCCGGATCAGCGTGGCATGCCCGCCGACGGAATTGGCGTGGGCACGCACGGCCGGGGCATGCGCGTCCGGCTTCGGCGGAAGCGCCGCCCAGATCAGCCCGCCGCCCCAATCGTAGATCACATCGCCGCCCGTCTCGCGCGCTAGCTGCGAGCCCAGCGCGGCGCCCGAGGCCGGCGGGCAGACGATCCGCCAGACCGGCCAGGCGCCGAGCGCGCCGCTCGCCGCGAACGGCAGCACGTCGCGGATCGCGCTCCACAAGGCCGCGGATGCCACGTCCTCGATCAGCGTCGCGGTTCCAAACGGCGCAAGCAATTGGCGCAGCGAGCCGGCGCGGTGCGCAGCGGACGCGGTGATGCCCTCGAGCCGCAGCACGGTCAGCGCCTCGGCCTCGCCTTGGCCCGCAATGTCGCCCAGCCCCTCGGTCCCGGCCCTGAACGCCGATTTCGGCAGATGCGCGGCGGCGGAGACGTCGAAGGGCGAGCCCAGCGCCGCAGTCATGGCCTTGTTGGCGGTGGCATCATCTAACCCGCGCAGCAACAGCGTCCGCTCGGCCTCGGGCTTGGGCATCACCTTGAGCGTGACCTCGGTCATCACCGACAGCGTGCCCCAGGACCCCGCCAGCAGCTTGCAGAGGTCGTAGCCGGTGACGTTCTTCACCACCTTGCCGCCGGTCTTGAAGCTGTCGCCGAAGCCCGAGACGGCATGCGCGCCGAGCAGGTGGTCCCGTACCCCGCC
>NZ_JADYVS010000284.1:0-386 GCF_020194055.1 Bradyrhizobium sp. NBAIM03
GGTGATCACCACCAGCTTCAGCATCGAACTGGGCAGCAACGGCGGCGACGTGCACATCTGCATGCCCTACACCATGATCGAGCCGATCCGCGACCGGCTCACTTCCGCCATCCAGGGCGAAGCGCTGGAAGTGGACAAACGCTGGCTGCGGCTGCTGTCGCAACAGGTGCAGACCGCCGAGGTCGAACTGATTGCCGACCTCGCCACGGCCAAGGTGCAGGTGTCCGACATCCTGAACATGAAGGTGGGCGACGTCATTCCGCTGGAGCTGGATGACTGCGTGACCGCCAAGGTAGACGGCGTGCCCGTCATGGAATGCAACTACGGCACGTTCAACGGCCAATACGCGCTGCGGGTCAACCGCATGCTGAATATGAGCGGCAGCG
>NZ_JADYVS010000285.1:0-386 GCF_020194055.1 Bradyrhizobium sp. NBAIM03
ACCGAGGTCGTCATCGCGTAGGTCACGTAGGTCGTCGCCAGTGAGCCCAGGAACGTCAGGAACAGGAAGCGGCGGCGGCCAATGGCGTCAACGATGAAGCCGGCGGCCATATAGGCAACAATGGCGCCAACCGTGTAAAGAATCGTGATCTTCGAGCCCCAGCCGGCCGGGTTGGCCAGACCTTGTTCCTTGGCGAGTCCGATGGTGAAGGTCGGCAGCCAGCTCGAGATCGCCCACCAGCCGACGGTGGTGACCACCGAAAGCAACAGCGTGACGAACGTACGGCGACGAGCCTCCGGTTCGCGGAACAACTGGGACAGCGTGAAGGGCCGCTTGTCGCTGCCGCCCTTGCCTGCCGCGCCGGTGGCGCTCCAGCGCTTTTCACG
>NZ_JADYVS010000286.1:0-384 GCF_020194055.1 Bradyrhizobium sp. NBAIM03
GTCTGCGAGCATGGCGTTGAGCGTCGTGTAGTGCGGCAGGCCGTCGACGCGTGAATGCGGGCTGGCGCAAGCCGCAAGCGTGAAGCCCGGCTGCGCGGCAAGCGCCGGCAGATGCTGGTCGCGCGCGATCTTGCCGACGCCGACAATGCCGATCGCAACGGGGGAACGGTCACCGTGCATGGCTATCGCCCCCAGCGCAAGACCAGCGGGTCGAGCCGCCGGGCAATTTCGACGAGGCCCCGGCGCGTGTCCGGATGCATCGGCGGCAACGGATGGCGCGGCGCCTCGCAGGCGATCACGCCGCCTTCCTTCATCAACGCCTTGGCGGCCAGGATGCCGGCCTGTCGGTTCTCGTGATTGATGAGTGGCAGCCAACGTTGATAC
>NZ_JADYVS010000287.1:0-384 GCF_020194055.1 Bradyrhizobium sp. NBAIM03
GTACAGACGCCGGAGGACTCGACGGTTACTGTCCTCAAGCGCCGTACAGTTCAGTTACTATCAGGGCATCGCCGCCGTCGGCGTTTCAAAAGCCTTGCAACAGGCAAGCCTTGCAACAAGCCTTACAAAGAGCCAGCCCTGCAAGCCGTCGTCGCTCAGACGAGCGGCACACCGTAGTAGTCGTTCACAGCCCGGGTGGTGCCGATGTCGGCCCAATTCCAGTCCCGTTCGCTGCCGTATTTCGGCGCGCCGCGCAGCTGGCTCTCGGTCACGCCGGTGACATAGCCACCAAGCTTCGTGTCGTATTTGAGCGATTGCCAGGGCAGCGGATAGTGGTCGTTGCCGAGGCCGAGAATGCCGCCGAAGCCGAGCACGGCATAGGAC
>NZ_JADYVS010000288.1:0-383 GCF_020194055.1 Bradyrhizobium sp. NBAIM03
TCCTTGACCTTCTTGCGCTGCAGGTTTTCCTGCGAGCCGCAGAGGTTGCACGGAATGATCGGGAATTCCATCGCGCGGGCGTAGGAAGCGATGTCCTTTTCCGCGCAATAGGCGAGCGGCCGGATGACGATGTGGTCGCCGTTGTCGGTGGCCAGCTTGGGCGGCATCGACTTCATCTTGCCGCCGAAGAACATGTTCAGGAAGAACGTGTTGACGATGTCGTCGCGGTGATGGCCCAGCGCGATCTTGTTGGCGCCCAGCTCCTTGGCCGTGCGGTAGATCACGCCGCGGCGCAGGCGCGAGCACAGCGAGCACGTGGTCTTGCCCTCGGGCACCTTCTCCTTGACGATCGAATACGTGTCCGCCTCGACGATCACATACTC
>NZ_JADYVS010000289.1:0-383 GCF_020194055.1 Bradyrhizobium sp. NBAIM03
GTGCTCGGCGTGGTGGTCGGCACGCTGACCGGCGCGCTGATGGGCTTCTTCGGCGGGCGCTTCGATATGGTGTCGCAGCGCCTGATTGAAATCTGGAGTTCGATGCCGGAGCTGTACCTGCTGATCATCTTCGCGTCGATCTTCACCCCCAGCCTTGGGCTGCTGATCATCCTGCTGTCGCTGTTCGGCTGGATGAGCCTGTCGGATTACGTGCGCGCCGAGTTCTACCGCAACCGCTCGCTCGACTATGTGAAGGCCGCGCGAGCGATGGGCCTGTCCAGTTGGCAGATCATGTGGCGCCACATCATGCCCAACAGCCTGACACCGGTGATCACCTTCCTGCCGTTCCGCATGAGCGCGGCCATTCTTGCGCTCACTAGCCT
>NZ_JADYVS010000290.1:0-383 GCF_020194055.1 Bradyrhizobium sp. NBAIM03
CTCTCCCAGCGTGCCGCTGAACTGCGCCCCGCCGAGCAGAAGGTCGCGCAGACCGTCCTGAGCGACATTGCAGAAGCCGCCGCCGGCAGCATCCAGACGCTCGCCGAGCGTGCCGGCGTGAGCGAGGCAAGCGTCACCCGTTTCGCCAAGGCGATGGGCTGCCGCGACGTGCGCGAGCTCAAGCTCAAGCTAGCGCAGGCAGCCGCAGTCGGCCAGCGCTTTCTGGATGGCGGCGCGGACCGCCCGCCGTCCAGTGCAGACGGCATCCTGGCCGACATCAGCAACGTGCTGGAGGCCAACCGCGCCCTGGTGCAGCCGGAGGCATTCCGCGCCGCGGCGGTCGCACTGGTGGCGGCGCGCATGATTGCCGTGTTCGGCATGGG
>NZ_JADYVS010000291.1:0-383 GCF_020194055.1 Bradyrhizobium sp. NBAIM03
CCCCAACGACCACCGTCAAGGCGATCTACGGCATGGCCTATCGCGCGCCGAACGATTACGAATTGAATTATCAGAGCAGCGCGCCCGGCGGCCAGCAGGCTACCCACGGGCTGTCGGCCGAACGCATCCGTACGTATGAAGCGGTCGTCGAGCAACAAGTGGCTGTGGGCGGCAAGGCGACGTTGTCGGTGTTTCAGAACAACGTTTCCACCCAGATCAGCCAGAGCGAAGACCCGAACACCGGGCTGCTCTACTTCAGCAACGTGGCGCGCGTGCGCACGCAGGGCGCAGAACTCGGCTACGAGCAGACCTGGCCGGGCGGCACGCGCCTGCGCACCAGCTACAGTTTCCAGCGTTCCGAAGTCATCGCCACCGGCCAGACG
>NZ_JADYVS010000292.1:0-382 GCF_020194055.1 Bradyrhizobium sp. NBAIM03
GCTGTGGCCGATGGCGTTGGCGTTGCCGTTACTCGCCTTGGCCGTCTGGTGGGCGCTCAAGCGCGGGATGCTGCCGCTGCGCAGATTGGGTACCGCGCTTGCCGAGCGTGACCCGCGAGCACTCGATCCGGTCCGGATGCCCCATGCGCCGGTTGAGATGACGCCCATGCTCGGCGCGCTCAACGCGCTCTTTGCCCGCATTCAGACCATGCTCGACGCCGAGCGCCGCTTCACTGCCGACGCCGCCCACGAATTGCGCACGCCGATTGCCGCAATCAAGGCCCAGGCCCAGGTGGCAATAGCCGCCCAAGAGGACGCCATGCGTCGCCACGCCTTGGTGGGAACGTTGGAAGGATGCGATCGCGCTGCCCATCTGGTCGAC